>NZ_WBKL01000089.1:0-4072 GCF_015714705.1 Nostoc sp. NZL
GACATATTCCAATATTTGGCTACGAACTGTTTTTTCTATACCTTCGAGGTCTATTAACTGACTCTTATCAGCTTCCGAGTACAGTAATGTTGCCAGTTCTTGTAAGCAGGCTTTGATCCGTTCTTGTTTCTCTTGGCTCATAGTCAGCGATCGCACAGGGTTATTTCCTTCTACATTTTCTCAGAAATGGTAAATCTTCCAAAACTGGATGCTCCCCGTGCATCTTCATTTGTCAGGGTACGCAAGGGTTCTTGGTGGTTGAGATTAACAACATTGTTTTTAGTAGACTATACTTTTTTATCCTTAGCTTGGTTATTAGCTGGATATCAATCTTCTTATGGAAATTTGACTTGGAATATACCGAGTCATTATTTACCTATTTTAATAACTATTGGCATTCAAATAGGCTCACTAGCTCTCCAAGGTATTTATCGAGAAGGACAAAAACGCTATGACTATTTGAATATTATCAAATCGCTAACTTTTGCTCATGGATTAATACTCCTTGTTTGTTTTTTGTATAAGCCAGTTGTTGATATTACACGCCCCAGATTAATATTATTATCTTGGTTGCTAAGTATATTATTTATTTGTACTGGTAGATATGCTGTAAATCTTACTCTTGAATATTTACGTAAGCAGAAAAAAATAGTTCGTTCTTCTGTCTTTATTATTTGTGATCCTCAAGATCATGAGCAGATAGCTAGCTTTATAAAAAAAGAAAAGCATTATATTGTATCTGGAACAGCTAATGCTAATTCATTAGATAGATATAAACGTCAACAAACATTGAATCAACTTAATGAATTAGGTGTAACAGAAGTTTTTATATCTTGGGATGCTCTAAAAAATAGAATGTTTTTATGCTGGTTATTTCAAGCATCTGGCATCCAAGTACATATTTTACCGATGGAATTAAAACCAATTTATAGAAACGTAGAATTTAATAAAATAGGAGGAATGCCTTGTCTGAGTTTGGATTGTCCAATAATTACAGGTAAAGATTTTTGGATAAAACGTAGTTGTGATTTTTGCTTCGCTACTTTATTTGTAATGTTATCATTCCCTATTTATGTAGCTATAGCTATAGCTATAAAACTAGACTCTCCTGGCACAGTATTTTACAGACAAACCCGTATAGGTTTACATGGGCAACAGTTTAAAGTATGGAAATTCAGAACTATGAGGTCTGATGCAGAAAAATTACAGAAAGAATTAGAAGCGTTAAATGAAACGAAAGATGGAATTATCTTTAAAATTAAAGATGATCCTCGCATTACCCGTGTTGGAAAATTCCTGCGTCGTTACAGCTTAGACGAATTACCACAACTTTTTAATGTTATCCTTGGAGAAATGAGTATAGTAGGGCCTCGTCCTTTACCTACTAGAGATGTAGATAAGTTTTCTGAACATCATTTTATTCGACATGAAGTATTACCTGGTATTACAGGTCTTTGGCAAGTCTCAGGTCGTTCGGATATTTTAGATTTTGAACAAGTGATAAATCTTGATCTTAATTACATTGAGAATTGGTCGCTTGGTTTAGACTTCGAAATTCTTCTCAAAACAGTTATGGTAGTTTTAAAAAAGGAAGGTGCCTATTAAGACCAGGAAAAGTTTATTACCATACATAATAGAGAAGACATCAACTTATTCCAAAGTAAAAGCCATCTAAATACTTTGGATAGATATACGAATCAAAATCTTTGTTAATTAACAAGATATTGGGATAAGTGAAAAGTTTAAGCGTGCGTTGATATAAGCCAAACGAAAATGTAATGAAAATGCATTTTCGTTTTTAACTAGTTATGATTGGTTTGTATGGAACAGCGAGAAAAATAAGGAGAGATGCAAAAAAGTACAGTTATGAGATATATTAATGCCGATTCCAAATGAGCGAATTAAGCTGAATTAATAATTTAAGAATGGTAGAAAAGTACAAATTCATAAGTAATTCGCTCTCAATGATAGTCAATCGGTTAGCGCAAAGCATTACAACCTTTGTATTAACCGCTGCTATTGCTCGTAATTTAGGAGCTGAAGCTTTAGGCCAGTATCTACTAGCATATAGCTACTACTTTATTTTTGTGGGCATTGCTTCACAGGGGCTAAAGACATTGTTTACTAGAGAACTAGCCCGTGAGCCACAAAAAACACCAGTTTATTTGATGAGTGGTACCTGGCTGCAATTAATATTTAGTTTACTCAGTTATGGGGCGTTGGTGATTGTAGTCTTTTTACTTCCCTATAGTTCCAACACCTCAAATCTTTGCTATATCATGGGCTTGACGATAATTCCCTTTGCACTTTCCAATGTAACGGAGGCAGTTTTCCAAGCTAAAGAAAAGATGCATTTGATTGCTATTGCTACAGTCCCTGTGTATGTACTACGCCTAATAATAATGATTTGGGCGATGCAAATGATGTATGGAATTGAATATCTGGGAGCAATACTATTTTTTTCGGAAACATTAATTCTCGTAATTGAATGGATTATTATTACACAGTTAGTCAAAATAAAATGGCAGATTGATACATTTTTTTTATGGGATACAATTAAAAATGCACGGACATTTTTTGCTATTGATGCAATCGCTGTAGTGGGTAGCAGAATTCAAATATTGATTCTTTCATTGTTAGGAAATGAGTTGTTAGTAGGTCTTTTCGGTGCAATAGTACAAGTACTACAACCATTTCTGATTATTGCTAACAGTATAACTGTAGCAATGTTTCCGAGACTCACAAAAGTAGTAGATCAAGGACGGGAAAAGCAGCAGGAAATCACTGAAAGCTTTATTGAAATTCTACTAACTATGGGATTACCCTTATTCCTTGGATTATTATTTTTTGGTAAAGATTTACTGATTTTTATTTATGATTATAGCTTTGCTCAAGGAAGTTTAGCTCTTAGCATAAGTGCTATATCACTGCTTTTATGGCCCTTCACACGTGTATTGTGCTATCTACTTGTAGCTAATCATTTTGAGAGAGTGAACCTGCGTGAAGTGGTTATTACAACTACATTAGGAAGCTTGGGAGGTGTAGCGTTAGTTTCGCAATATCAGTTAGTAGGTGCATCTATAATGGCATTGCTAATGACTATTCTTGGCTTTATCCAGTATTTTTACTTCACTTATACTCTTCTATTTCCATTAAATTTATTGCGAGTTATTCGGCGACCTGTTATGATAAGCACTTTGATGCTAGGTGTATTTTTAATTTTAAAAAAAATTAATTTAGACTTTTTATCAACTCTGATTATTGCGACTTCCTTCTATATTTTATTTATTATTTTTCTGAGTATTTATGTTTTAGGCGGAATTCATATTGTATGGAAAAAGATTGTAAAAAAGGGATGAAGTTTTAATTATTGACCCTGGTTATAAAACAGTAGATTTGTATAATTAATTAAGATAAGCAAAGCAATGAATATTGAATACTTTCAAGCAGAAAAAGCAATAACCCCAAAATTAGCAATGGTAAATGAAAGTAACCAAACAATAGTTAGTGTCGTGATTCCTACGCGCAATAGACCACAAATTGTTACGAGGGGTGTCATAAGTGCATTAACTCAAACACTGCAATCAATTGAAGTGATTGTGATAGTAGACGGACCCGATCAGGAAACAGTCAATGTACTATCTCAGATAGCCGATCCAAGATTGAGAGTGATAGAACTATCAAAAAATGTTGGGCCATCAGGAGCTAGAAATACTGGTGTCAGGGAAGCTAAAGGCACTTGGATAGCCTTTTTGGATGATGATGATGAATGGCTTCCACAAAAATTGGAGCGTCAACTTGAAGTAGCAAATAATTCCCATTATGATTTTCCAGTTGTCGCCAGCCGTTTCATCTCCCAGACTCAAACAGGTGAATTTATTTCTCCAAGAAGGCTACCTACTGGAGTTTAGACTAAAAGCGATAGGAGAGAACGCAAATCAAAAGAAATTAGAGGTTAAAAATATTATCTTGTCAGCCTTAAAGCATCCTGACCTTTAACAATTATTGTGTAGTATACCTATTCAGAAAACAATACAATAATGATAATCATAAAAAGGGTGGGAGAGAAACG
>NZ_WBKL01000109.1:0-11937 GCF_015714705.1 Nostoc sp. NZL
CTTTTTAGGTAGGTCATATTTTGAACCAACTGACGTTATAGCAAAGTTCTTTAATCCTAAATCCACACCGATTGCGTCTCTAATAGCTACTACTGGCGTATTTTCTTGATTAAAAAGAATAGATGCGTAGTATTTACCGTCAGCATTTCTCGATATTGTTACAGTCGTGAATTTTGCATCCGGTAATTCTTTGTGAAACACGGTTTTCATTAAACCCAAATTCCCAGGAAACTTAATCACAGAGTCCTCTGACATCAGTTTCACGTTTTGGGGATATTGAATAGATTGCAAAGCATGTTTAGATTTAAAGTTAGGGAATTTAGCGCGTCCTTCAAAGAAGTTGACAAAAGCACTTGAAAGGTTAAATGTGACGCGCTGCAATACTTGACTGTACGCAAGTCCTAACCATTCAAATTCTTTTTTTAACCCAGGCAGTAACTTATCCATTGCTGCCTTAGAAAGACCTTTCCCCGTTTCTTTATAGGCAATAGTAGTGGCATTAAGCATATAATTCCACAACCATCGGGTATTACCAAAACATTGAGCTAGATGAGATTCTTGCTCATCAGTGGGATAAATTCTAACTTTAATTGCTCTATACATGGCATCGACCTTACCGTGTTTACTTATTCACAGTAACACATATTTCGACGATTGAATTATCAAAAACAAATATTTTGTTTGTTTCGTCGCAGTAGTCTTTCCTGTTTTCGCTACGCTCAAATATGGTCAGACTACACTCCTCAACTCACGCACATTCATCACAACACTGAATGGAGTACCATTTCAGTGTGAGCCTTCTGCTGTTTAAGGTAAACCCCGGCAAAGAGCAAATTTGTCATATTCAGATTCTCAAACTCCCGCCGCGACGCTCACCACTCTTGCCCAAGGTATTGCCCATCTCCTCCAACAGCGATCGCCAGCCGCAAGCAGAGGCTAAAAATGCTTTTAAAAACCTCAAAGTAGGAAAATTGAGAACTTAGGTTTTTACTTGGGTTGCCACAATGGAGTGATATCAAGGTTTTCAGCAGTAGATACGGCATTTCTAACCTACGCCGGTACGGTTTACACCCCTTTGATTTTTGTAAAGCCATCGTAATATTTATTTATATAAAGCAATATTTGCTTACATAAGCAAACTCAAATAAAAGAGTAGGTAATACAGCGATGAATCAACCCATTGAATTATCTTTAGAACAAGAATTTAGCCTGAGAACATTTGCAGACCAAGTGCAGCAGATGTCCCGTGAACAAGCTCAAGAGTTCTTGCTGATGCTCTATAAGCAGATGATAGTTAGGGAAGCGACTTACCAAGAATTGCTCAAACATCAGTGGGAAGTTGATTCAGGTTCAATGTTAGGCTAAAACAAACCTTGCTCCCGTTACTTTAAGTGACAGACAAGACAACGAACACAAAATTGTTTTTTTCAAGGGCAAGGCAATAGAGATTATTTGCTCCAAACTGGGAAACTGCAAAATAACCAACTCACAGTAACGGTTTTGATGGAATAGTGTACTACTCTGACCTACACCGCCACCAACCAATTGCACACCACAGAGGTACACCCGCTCTTAAAGTTAACCCAAATCTGCCACTGCCCCAGGTATGCGTTCCAGTAAGGCTCACCATCAGCAATGCCAACAGCCGAGCCTATTGTGGAGACTAGCTGTTGGTAGAACTGACCAGCGCTGTCCAAACCTTGCTGCAATTTCAGCTTCAGGATTTTTGGGTATTGGGTGTTAGGAATTAGGTTGCTAGTTTAAATTATTTGCTTTTTCAACTGCTTCCTTTAACTCTTCAAAAGTAATACTACCGTCTTTGTCTGAATCATAATTTACTAGCAATTCCTGGGGACTAGTGCTATTTGTTTCTGATGAAATGATTGCACTTAAGCCAGGACTTAAAAAAAGATCATTAATTGAGATTTTGCCGTCTTGATCCCTATCTAAGGTATTAAAAAGAGATTGAAGCTCTTGCTCGGTTGTCATAAGTTTTTATCTGAAGAACCGTTTTTCAACTTAGTATCTCATTAATCTCTGATTAATCTCTCAAAATTAAATAAACTTGTATCAAAAGACGTAGAAACGGCTATCGCTGGGGCTTAGATCGGATGTACGTTGTGGGTTACAGGGTTTACAGTCTGATGATGAAAATAAATCGACATAGACGCGCCTTCTTTCTAACATAGACAAATTAACAGACACCAACTCACTTTGAAGTGCTTCATCCCGATTTAACCACTGCCTAAAAATCGAATCACGCTCATCATCAGGGGTAACAAACTGGTAAACGCACTCCCGATTTTCACGCTTACCCAACCGACCCACATAGTCCAATTTCAAATCAATTTTGGCAAGTAACTTTTGAGCGATGTCTACGACGGGCTACACCTACGCAATCGGGGTCAATTTTTCATAAATGGAAACATTCAAGTAATTCTTGATGCCGCTTTAACGGAATCGATGGTTTTGTGCGATCGCTGGCGGGTAAGTCAACAAGGTAAACAGCTTGATTTCCCACAATTCCTGTGCAACGGCAGTGTTGTAGAGTGCTTCAAATGCTGGCTGACCCTTGGCAACGATAAAATCATCAACTCCTTTTTCTGGTCCTAAAGGTAAATCTATCACTCGCAGCGAACAACCCTCATTTACCAGCAGCCGTCCCATGCGACTGATAGCGGTTCTGACTCGCTGGACTGTCTCAGGTTTGTTGTCCTGGTCAAAGCAGATGTTAACCTGTCTCCCCTGTGTTGCAAAATGTTTTAAGTCGGGAATCAGAGATGGTTTACCGATGGCAATACCGTACTCATCCTGGGGGGTGCGGTATCCTGCGTTTACTCCCGGAATTGCGATCGCTGCATACATTACACCACCAGCCGCCTAGTTCAATGTGCTGGTATTTCTTCAAGTCTCTGTCTCGTAAGCGCCCATCATTGCGACGGGAGATTTTGGGGCTGTAGAGCAGATATTCATAGGGTGTTGTGCCGTGGATCAGAGACAGGTTTTATAAATGAATTATAAGCAAAATTTATATTACCAAGTCTAACCTATAACTTTTCTGTATTCCAGCTATCCGTTGCAATTCTGTCTCATAGGGTAGATTGGTTTTATCGCGTGAGAGAAAATGACCTCTCGATTTTGTGGTTAGTCTTGTAAAGGTAACGAGCGCGGAGGGATTTGAACCCCCGACCCACAGAACCGGAATCTGTTGCTCTATCCACTGAGCTACGCGCCCTTAGTCTTACACATTATAGCACGTCTGTGATAAAATTTGCAGCCTAGAAAAACTTGGTTTTTGGGTTAAAGATAATTAGCTGGGTCTACGGGTGTACCATTCCGACGGACTTCAAAGTGGAGATGGGGCCCAGTTGATAAACCTGTGGAACCGACAGCCGCGATCGCTTGTCCGCGTTCAACTGCTTGTCCGTCAGCAACATACAACTCGCTGCTATGTCCGTACAGTGTAGTAATACCATTGCCGTGGTCAATAATTACCGCTCTGCCATAACCACCATACCACCCAGCAAAAATCACTTTTCCCGAATCGGCTGCCCGAATTGTACTACCATAACCAGCGGCAAAATCTAACCCAGCATGAAACCGGCGATAGCCGAGAACGGGGTGCATCCGCCAGCCGAAGGGACTGCTAGTATAAGCATCGCTAGGATATGCCATTACTCCAGTTCCCCGAATAATGACACTGGTACGGCTGTTGGTTTTTGCTTGCGCCTCCTCTGTTGCTCTGGCTTCTGCTACCTTTTGTTGAATCAAGACTTCCAGATTTTTTGATTCCCTCTCTAGCTGGTTTTGCGCTGCTTCTAAGGCTAGGCGATCGCTATTGAGGCGTTGAATTAATTCTGATTGTGATTGCGCCTGGGTTTGATAATCGGCTTTTTGTGCCAACAGTTGCTCACGAATCAAGGCAATTTCGTTTTTTTGTTGTTCTACATCCGTTTTTTGTTGATTTATCAAGTTTGCTTGGGCATTGAGTTTTAGCAAAATTTGTTCGTCTGCCTGATACACTAACTTCAAATGATGACGACGGCTGATAAAGTCACTGATATTTTGACTTTGGAGCAAAACTGCCCATCCAACAGAAGCAGGCGATCGCTGAAGATAACGCAATCGTGCTACTGTTGCTATTTGCCGCTCTTCATAAGAACGTTCCGCCACAGCTAAATCAGTTTCCAACTGCTGGAGGCGTTGGGTGGCGAGTTGTAATCGTGATTCGCTCTCTTGAATATAGTTATCTGTAGCTTGCAGATTTTGCTTTAAACCAGTGAGGTGTTTTTGGGCCTCTTGTTGGAGATTTGTTAAGCGATCGCGATCGTTAACCACACTCTGACGCTGCTGGTTCATTTGTTGCTGCTGTTGTCGCAGAGTATCAATAGACCCTGTAGACGTTGCGTTAGCTGGAATTAATGCCAAATAAATCCACAAAATGCAACAAAATGCAATAAATAAACAGTAATAAATTGGCTTTTTTCTTAGAAATTGCGCTCTCATAGTGCGCAGCCCAATCAAAATGATGCTTTCATACACTATGAGGATTATTCCCAAAATCTGATTCACCCATTCCAATGCATTATTAAATTGGTCTGCCAAGTTGTAACACAAGGATTCCAACTATGTCAGCATTAACTTTTACACCTTAAGTCCCCACTGAATTCTGTAATCAGAATTCAGTGGGGACTTAAGGCGAAGTAAATTACCACATTCTTGCATTAGTGGGATAGATTCTAGCATTGAGCAACACACTCGCTCCTAGGCACTGATCACTGCTAAGGCACAATCAGCACTGGGCAAGGGGAAAGGTTAATCACGCGAGTGGTAACACTATCGTCCGCTCCTTCTTCAGTCAAGCCTAGACCCCGACAGCCCATAATAATTAAATCTGCCCCAATTTCATCAGCGACATCGCAGATAGTAAAAGCTGGTTTACCTTGTCTTTCCAGGACTTCGGATTGAATTCCTTGCCCAGAAAATAAAGATTGAGCATTTTCTAGCAGTTTGGCAACTACCTCTGGTGACACCATCGGATCTGGACTAGGCGCGTCTGGAGGCGGTTCTTCTACCACAGACAGCAGTACCAAGCGACTGCCGTACTTTTTAACTACGTTGGTAACAACATCAGCAGCTTCCCGTGTTTCCCGGCTTTGATCAATAGGAAATAGTACTGTCTTAAATATATCTGTCACTTGGGCACCCCTGACTCCGGTAAAATCTTGATGGTTCTACTTTCAAAACAATAACAAAAAGGCAATCAGGAGAGTTTGGTGTGTCCAAAAAAAGTTTAGCAAGTTTATCTTCGGCTGATATATCTGGGAAACGTGCCTTAGTGCGGGTTGACTTTAATGTGCCTGTGGATGATCAAGGCAACATTACCGACGATACTCGCATTCGCGCAGCTTTACCAACCATCAAAGATTTGACGCAGAAGGGTGCTAAGGTCATTCTCGCAAGCCATTTTGGTCGTCCCAAGGGTGTGGATGACAAATTACGCCTAACTCCCGTTGCCAAACGTCTCTCTGAGTTACTGGGACAAGAAGTCATTAAAACTGATGACTCCATTGGTGATGAAGTTGCAGCTAAAGTTGGCGCGTTGCAAAATGGTCAAGTGCTGTTACTGGAAAATGTCCGTTTTTACAAAGAAGAAGAGAAAAACGACCCAGAATTTGCGAAAAAATTGGCAGCTAATGCTGATTTTTATGTAAATGATGCTTTTGGTACTGCACACCGCGCCCATGCTTCTACTGAAGGTGTAACTAAATTCCTCAGCCCTTCTGTGGCTGGATATTTGGTTGAAAAGGAATTGCAATATCTGCAAAACGCCATTGAAAATCCCCAACGTCCTTTGGCAGCAATTATTGGCGGTTCCAAAGTTTCTAGCAAAATTGGCGTGATTGAAACGCTGCTGGAAAAATGCGACAAACTGATCATCGGTGGTGGAATGATTTTCACCTTCTACAAAGCCCGTGGTTTGAATGTCGGTAAGTCGTTGGTAGAAGAAGACAAGCTAGAACTAGCGAAGTCTTTGGAAGCTAAGGCTAAAGAACGAGGTGTTGCTTTATTGCTTCCTACAGATGTGGTATTGGCAGATAACTTTGCCCCTGATGCCAATTCTCAAACCGTTAGCATTGAGAATATCCCAGATGGTTGGATGGGTTTGGATATTGGGCCAGACTCGGTGAAATTTTTCCAAGAAGCTCTTGCAGATACCAAAACGGTAATTTGGAACGGGCCAATGGGTGTGTTTGAGTTTGATAAGTTTGCCGTAGGTACGGAAGCGATCGCTCATACCCTCGCCGAAATTGGTAAAACTGGTACAACCACCATCATTGGCGGCGGTGACTCAGTAGCGGCTGTGGAAAAGGTTGGTTTAGCCGACCAAATGAGCCACATCTCCACCGGCGGCGGCGCTAGCTTGGAGTTGCTTGAAGGCAAGGTATTGCCTGGAATTGCGGCTTTAGATGATGCTTAATAGCCATCTTTAGAATAATAATGTAGAGACGTTACATGTAACGTCTCTACATTAAAGCAATACTCAATCTACTAACTTGGCTTTCACCACTGCCCTGAATTATCTTCCTGTTGCAAACCGATCAACTGTCGCCGCTTCCAAGCATAGTGAAGAATATTAATTCCTAATTCCTGGGCTGTACGAATGGTCAATCTGGGTAAAGTTAATTCTCTATCCAGTCCCCAAGCAGTTGCTAAATCTCCAATTGCTAAAATAATTCCTCCACCAATTGACAGTTTAATCTGCTGTTGATTAACCATTGGCAAGGCAGCAAATAAGAAAGGTTTTGTCCTTAAAGGATGACTCCGTTGCAATTCTTCTAAAGGTCTTAAAGGACTTTCTAACTGTTGTGCTAATGCTTGAGTACTCTCAATTAGAGCATTAGCGTTTGTTGGTGCATCAACTAGAAGCACACCACCTAAATTTAAGTAATTTTTTAGAGATTCAAATTCGAGACTATTTAAAGATATGGCTTGTCCGCCGGTTAGATAAAGTAGGTCATAATCTTGGATATTCTCTCCTAAAGAAACCTGCCCTGGTTCATCAGCCCCTCGCAAACTAGGATACAAGGGTTCTACTGCTTGTAACAAATACGAAAGGCTGAAAAAATTACGCGCACATTCTGGATCGCTATGATTTGCCTGCGCCATACACACAAGTGCTTGGGGGCGCATTTGTGCTTGACGGCGATAACGCAAATCAATATTGTTATATCCAGGAAAGAAAGCATCCGCAGGTTGGGTAATTTCAGTATGCCCTGGTTGCAGGAGTATGCGGCATATTTCTATTTCTGAACTGAGTGGTGTAGAGTTCCTTTGGTCAATTCGATAAGTTTCTTGAACAATATCTCTTTGCTGTCCGCGCCGCAATTCGTCAGGGTCTACATAGCTAACTACTAAGTAGATCATGAGTGGTTCAGAACTTGCTACTTCTATATCAATGGGAAAATCATAAGAAGTCGGTACAACAATTAAATTACCCGCTAAATCAATTGCAATACCAGGTTGAATTTGCACCCAACGCCCATCTCGATATTTAGCTTCAACTTGGCTTGGGGCAGTCACATCTCGAACGCCTAAACCGCAGACAATTCCTGGTTGGTTTAAACTTTGATATTGGGCATTTTGCCGATTACGGTGGTAATCATGGGCTGTGCGCCAGCGTTCAGCATTAATTAGTAACCCGTCTGCGGCTTGTAGGCGTTCAAAGGATTTAATTGGTGGGGGTGGAAAAGGATGGGACATAGTAATTTTGGATTTTAGATTTTGGATTAAAAGTCTGTTTAATTTTACTTAATTACGAATTACGTTAGCGTAGCGGTAGCGAGTCCGCGAGCGTCATTACGAATTACGAATTATTTAATTAGGGGGATTTTCGATAGATAATTCGTATGTGCAGAAAGCAGGTTTTTCTTGCTCTATGATCCTTTGAATCAGTTGCTCATTAATAATGCCACTAGAAATATTTGAACGCAAACGCACTATAAAGTGATATGGTTGCCCACCTGCTAAAACTGCATTTCCTAGTTGGGCATCTCCTATGATGAAACTTGGCCCAAAAGGTTCTGTGATACTGATATGTTTATCAGCTTCATTAGGTAAATGTTCGTCTAGCGGTAAACCAGTATAAAGATGTAAATAGAGGCGTAATCCTTTACGAGTTCCTCGCCAGCGATAAAGTTCTACAGCCCGGCGAATTAAACGCCGCTGTTGTTGAAGATCCCAAACAGAATCTACTTGCCAAGCAACCCAATGAGCCATGAAGGGTAGTAATGCTTGCGGTGCTGTCAAGGGATCGAGGTTTGCCCACATGACATTGTAACTATTAACTATTGGTTGAAAAGCTTGCTCAAATATTTTCATGAAGCGACCAATAAAGTCTACTTCCCGATACAAAATCGGCAAGAATTCCATGTAAGCAGTGTAGGGACGGATGTATAAATCGAAATACTCGCTTCTCTCGATTTGTTCGTTGTCAGTGCCTGGGTCTATATGTAGAGTAACTAGACTACGAAAATTGAGCGTTAGCTTGTCTTTTTTTCCAGGAGCGATCGCTTCTTGGTCTTCAAAAAATGTGTCAGGAATTGAGAAGTAGAGGACAGCATCCATTTGTCCACGAGGCGGTATTTCACTGCCTTCTGTGCCAATCTGACACCACTGGGACGGGAAGTTTCCCTCAACGCTTAAGCTTACCCGCAAAGGACGCTGTTCTAAGTTTTGCACTTGTACAATCATCTCACTGGGATGCCCAGGATGCAAAAGTAAAGTACGTCCAGCAACATCCATATCTGCGTTCGCAAATGCTAAACCTGCCACAGGTAAAGCTTCAGGAATTTGCATTGGCGTTAATTGAATGCGTACAGATGGACTAGAGCGACTTTGAACCATAGGTTTGGGGGAGAATAACTACTGACAAATTACAAATTACAAATTACAAATTACGAATTACGAATTACGAATTACGAATTATTTGGATGTCGTGATTGGAACGCAGATTAGTATCAGCCCAAGAACATATTAAACCTTCCGAACCTGGGTCAATCAATTGTTCTGGTGATGGTTGTCGTCGCCAATTTTCTCCTTGCTTGCGGATGGGAAATAGTAAGACGGGGCCTAAATGACGCACGCCTGGGGTTTGTTGCAGTAATGCCACAATATCAGATGTATAAACTGGTCGCCCAAATGGCCAACCTTTGCCGTCGATTCCTCCAGTCAATGGATTTAAATATTTATACAGCGATCGCCTTAAATTTCGGCGAATTTCTTCGCTGGCAAAAGGGTTGTTGTATGCTGGCTCTAAAGCAATTTCTGTCTGTACAGAAACACCTACGTAATTTGGTTCTTGTAACTCTACTTGTACCCCTAATAACCGTCTTTCATCTAAGTAACTCAAAATTTGCTCTTGGAGGGCATTACTCAGGGCAAATTCTTCTGGTCTCATGCCATTGCCTTGAGCGATCGCATCTGTATTTGCGAATGGTACTACCAGCAAACTAACTATACCAGCTTGTCTACGAGAATTTACTGGCAAACAACGGACGCGGGCGATCGCACCTGCACCCGCCTGTTGAGTTAAAACTTCAAAATCTTCAGCAGTGACGGCGCGATCGCGCGTGCGGAGGATGCGGGGAGCCTTCATTACAGCTTGCTCCAGCGATTCGGCATCCGCCCCATTAATTGCTGGTACAGGATTTATCACACTAGCAATATAAGGATATGCAGACTTCAAAAACTGGATCGCCCCAGCTTGAACATTGCCTTCTCTGCCACCGCCTGTACGATAAGCAACCATTTTAATCTCTGAACCACGGGGAGGAATCGCCCCATACTGGTGTTCAGATTGGTTATTTTCTAGAACTTGTACAGATGTGTTGTCTAGTTGTGGTTGCTGAATTCGCGATCGCACTTGGGTTTGCTGTTTAAGTTGGCTAGGTTCCCGAATCAGCGGCCCAAACTGGATTGTACCAGTGATCGAATCGATGGTGTAATGGAAATTATGCGGCCCAGAATCAGCAAAATCTCTCACCTCAGTCCACTTCTGCGGCAAACCACCTGCGGGAGTAACTAAAATATACTCATTTTCTTTCCGTTCTAAAATTGGTGCTGTTTGTAATTGGAAACTCTGACCAGGTGTACCATCACTAATTCCCAGGCGCTCATCTTGAATCAGCGTACTGTGACTAGCCCTAACAGTACCGCCAATTGAACGCACTGCTAAACCAATAATTCGTGGCGGACGATTGTAACCAGATTCATTCGCTTCTGTACTAATAAAACTACAGCGTAACCAGCGACCTCGGTAAGAGGTAAAATTAGCCACAGGCCAAATTTGAGGTAAATGCAGACGTACTTCTGCACCTTGAGACGGGTTTCCACCCTCTTGGGCGATTTCATAAAAACTGAACCCGCGAGTCTTATCATCTGACTCTTGCAATAAAACTGATTGCCAATTTTCCCCATCCCAGGCTTCCCACTTGCGGGGTGGTTGATTGGGATTAATCCCAGCAGGGGTAGCCGCAGCCCCTTGGAAAATAATTTCTAAAACATTAGCGTCTAAAGGATCATCAGAATTAATTGCTAAATAAAAACAGTTCCCAGGCTGGGGTTCCTCTTCAAAAATCGGTTGTTCATTACCTGTCCAGTAACCGTTAGATTGACGAGTCCATGAAGTTGTGACTCTTTCGCGCAGAGATTGGGGAATATCTTCGGTGGTTTGGGCAGTTAAGAAATGTTGGATGCGGGGTTTGCCGATAATTAGAGGAGAATCTGTACTAAAAGTAATCGCTTCTGTAGTTTCAGTGCGGATAGTTGAGGCTTCTAATCCTGCTGGAATAGTGTAGGCTTCAGGTAGTGCAGCGCTTAAATAAAAAGTTAATTCCGTGCGGGCTGGGGCGGGAGGCTGGAGACGAATACCTAGTAATTCTAAGAAAGCTACATAATTTTTCCGAGGTACTTGGTTAAATCTGAGCAACATCTGGTCAGTTAACCAAGCAAATAACTCAATTAGCGTAATTCCAGGGTCGCTGAGATTGTGGTCAGTCCATTCTGGACAATAGCGCGGAATACGCATAATACATTCTTCCACCAAATCATCGAAGGCGCGATCGTCTAAGTTGGAAGAAGGTAATTTCGGTAAAAAGTCAAAGTTCATACCAATTTAAAAAAGAATGTGACAGATTTAATAATTCGTAATTCGTAATTCGTAATTCGTAATTAAATTTAGATTTATTAGTTTTTAAATCCCCTGGCTATACAGCCAGAAATTTGTCGGTGTCTGTCTTGCAAAGTTGCTTCTCTTCTCCCTGTAGGAGAAAACCGCACTTTCCGCTAAATCCCCATCATAAAACGTAATTACGAATTACGAATTACGAATTGGTATCATGGTTCCTCCCCAGCTGAAACCAAATAATAAGGATAAACAAAGCTATAAATATCGGGGCCGTCTTTGAGTCGATAATTGATGATAATGTCCACTCTGCCACGCACAGGGTCAGGATCAGTCAGAACTTCATCGATAGTAATGCGTGGTTCCCAAACTTCTAAAGCTTCCAACACATAAAGACGGATTCGCAGTAGGGTATCGCTATTCATGGGTGCAAACGCCAGTTCCGACAAGCGTGAACCAAAAGTAGGCCGATAAACCCGCTCACCTACTCCAGTGCGGAGGATAATCCAAATAGATTCCTTAACTTTTTGATCTTCACGGCTAAGTTGTATCCCACCTTGCACACTTAAATGCAGTGGATAAGCCCAACCTGTTCCCAAATAGGCTCGATCGCGACCATAAACCATATCTGGCACTTAGACAGCTGTTAGATGGATATCTTCAAAGATATCGGCACAGAAGGTTTAAGCCTATTCGCCAAAGGTCGAGGATGAAGAGGCAGAGGGGCTGGGGGCAGGGAGCAGGGGGCAGGG
>NZ_WBKL01000128.1:0-57461 GCF_015714705.1 Nostoc sp. NZL
GTTCCGGCGACGGCGACGGCGACGGCAACGGCGACGGCTCCTACACCAGCTGTTAATCCTTGACGAATTGTGATGAAGTAGAAGGTAATCAAGATAATTAAAGCAACCCAGCCCCCAGTTTGGTTTTCTATGGATGGGCTAAATATCAGCGACACTATGTAACCCTTAAAAGCTGAGAACAATCCTGACAGTGCCGACAATAAGAATGAGATAATAACTAAACCAATTGCCCAACGTCGTTGTAGTCCCGCTTTGGCATGGCTAAAGTTTGCACCTGTCAGGTTAACACCGCTAAAGTTTGCTCCTCGAATGTCCGCATAGCTAAAGTTTGCCCCCTCAAGGTTTTGTCCTTTGAAAGAGCGCCCACGGAGATTTTGACCTGAGAAGTCCTTGGGCATAGTTTTTAAAGCAAGATGTCTTGATTTACATTGTTATACAGATTTGGTGTAAGATATTCCAGATTTTGGGGAAAAAAATGTTATTGCTGTTAAATATGGCTAGAAATGAAATAGGCTTCGTCTGTACTTTGAGCCTAATGACACAGAGCGTCTGTAATCTTGCGATCGCACATAAGTCCGAAATGGCCTAATGCACTGCTGTAGTAATTATCAGACAAGCAACTATAACGAACTTATATAATTCAACCACAGGGACATACCCCAACTCGAACCCAGTCATAATGGCTGGGTTTTTGAGTTTTGATGGTAGTGTTGTGCTTCTTGCGTGACTGTGGTTAGAAGCGACGCAATGTTTAACTGAAAAGGACGTAGACGTGTAGCAGCTTTTATCTCATATCAATAATCTTCTTTCAGCCCTAACACCAAAGCATCTTCTGTTTTGCAACATAATTCCAGTCTTTAAGCTGCAAAGCTCGATTTGAGCTTTTGATTTTTCTTAAGCTCAAGATTTTAACTCTTTGCTTTATGTTGTCAACTCATGAGGAATGCCTGCTCTTCCTAGAAAAGATTCGTTGGGACGAACAACCAAGATGCCCTTACTGTAAATCAACAAATGCTGCGGCTCTTAGGAAAGAACGGCGGTATCACTGTAATACTTGCTTTACATCATATAGTGTTACGGTTGGTACACTTTTTCACCAAACTCATGTAGATTTACATAAGTGGTTCCAAGCAATCTGGCTTGTGCTAAACCAATCAAGAAGAATTAGTGTACGTCAGCTTGCCAAGGAGATTGGAGTTAGTAAAAACACAGCATCGTATATGATTACCCGTATTCAGAAAGCTATAAATGATGAGCCAGAACTATTACATCAGATTATGAATGCACTAGATTAACATAAAACTCAAGAATTAGCAGGAACTCAAATACTTTAAATACTTTTGGATGTGTCATCTATGATTATTTCAAAAATGATTCTTTCAAGAATTACCATAAAAACAGACAAAAACTGGGCCATTTTTACAGCATTATTTCTCATTTTTATTGCTTTTGTAATAGCCCGTTTATTACCTTTATTAATTCCTCAAGAAGCAAAGTACTTAGAATTCATTATTAATGGTTTTTTTGTACTATTTTCATGGGATATGGTTAATGCAATGGTTGGAGGAGCAATTGACCAAGCAGTTGAATCAGCCAACCAGCAAAATATTGATAATTTGAAGGCCAAAACCCCAGAAGAATCTCATAAGAAGCAAGATTTAGAATTTATGGCATGGGTTACAAGCAAAAATATAAAAGGTAGAAATTCACTTTTACAAAATGATAATGAGCTTGAAATAATCAAAACAAAGGCTCTTATTCGTGATGAAATTGTCAATGTATTGACGAAAAATCAAGATAATCTACTAACAAGTATTGCTACAAAGGCTTCTAGATATACTTTAAATAAAGAAAAATTAACTCATGAAGAGCAGTTGAAAGATATTGATCTACATGAACTAGAAATCTTTAGACAAGATATTTTTATATACCTAAAAGCTTGGTTAGTTATTAGCATAAAATATGATAGAGAAATGCAATCTGAATTGATTAAGCAGAGCCATCCTAGCGAAGAATCACCAAAGAAACAAGATTATTTAAAGGCTCTCAGATACATCAAAGATAACCTAATGGAAAGGGACACTGTAGCCCAGTATTTTCAAGAAAAGTATAAACATGAGGCTAGAGAAATTATCAAGTTCTACCTGAATCGACTTATTGAAAGGATAAAAAAAGAACCGTGATAGCTCTACCTGCAAAAGTCTAATAGACTTTTATAATTTATCTGCTTCCTCTAGTTGTTCCAATGTTATAGGCATTTCTGAGGCTTTTAATTTTTTAACAAGTTCTTCATATTCAAGTAGGCTAGATACTTGATCAAAATTTCCTGTATCTAAGTTTTCTGAAATATTTTTCTTGGCTTGTGCAATCTTATTTCTCGTAACTACGTTTATATGTGGAGTTCCGGGCATAGCTTTTTCAATTGCGTCTAAAATTACAACTGCTTGCCTTAGTATCTGCTTCAATCTAGGCCATTGCTCAGAATTATGCATTGATTGCTTTTCCCAGTAAAAGTGTGCAATCGAAATCATATTTGGCATTTATTAGGATGTCTATACCGCAATCTTGGACAGATGTATAAGTAGCACATAATAAATCAAGATTATTTATAATTTCAGTCACAAAAGCTGTTAACAAGTTTTACTCTACACAGTATCATCCATCCAACCACACTCTGGGTTTGGGCAATCCCAGTGAACACGCGCTGACCAGTCCCGGTCAAATTCTGCACCGCACCGAGGACATTTACCTGTAAACATTGGATGCCAGTCAATTAGTTCTAGCTGTTCCTCTCTAGTCCATCGCTGATTGGGTTGCAAAATCAACTCGCCATTATAGTAGGTTGCCCCTTCTGGCTCCCACAGTTCTACTGATTCGGCGTTAGGGTCTTCTCGAAAGTCTAGGCAACTGCTACCATCTACCCCCGTCGGATGTACGACACAGATGATGTGGGGGTTCTGGGCGTAAAGGAGACAGCGATCGCACTCTGGGATTTTTGGCATAATACCAGTTTAATACCCTGCTTTTACGAATATATTTAACTAAATAAGTTTTCAAGGAGGTAAACAAAATAAATGAATAAGATTGGATTGGTAGTTGCAGCAGTTGTTATCATGTCACCTTTGACCTTAGCTGTAAAAAACGTGCAAGCTGTGAACGAGCAAGTAAAACCAACTCATAGTAATCAACCAGAACAGTCTGTGCAAAGAACTTTTACAAGCTTGATAAATGCTGTTGAACAAAACAACTACACTCAGTTTATATCTCAAGGAAATGCTGCTTTCAAAGAAGGCATTACAAAGCAAACATTTACACAAGTTAGTGGACAGTTGGCTCCTCGCATCAAAAAAGGGTATTCGGCAGTTTTCTTGGGAAATCTGAATCAGCAAGGGTATCAAGTTTATTTATGGAAACTGACATTTAAGGATGGCAGTGATGATGTTTTAGCTAGACTTAGCCTCAAAGATGGAAAAATAGGTGGATTTTGGCTGAATTAATTGATTCACATTGGTTCTTGGTTTTATGTTTCTATAGTTACAGTTTGTCAAGAGTGGGAGCGCAATCATTGTAATGCTTGTAACCTCTGCTGCAATCGGGTATATCGCTCTTGGGACTTTGTAGAACGAACGCACATACTGATTGCCTTCTTGTTGCCTATAATAATCGCCAGTTTCTTGGCACGGGTTAACCCTGTATAAAGTAAATTGCGAGTCAGCATCATGTAATGTTGGGTATACAAAGGCAAAATCACTACTGGGTATTCAGAACCCTGCGATTTATGTATGCTAACGCTCCAGGCTAAAGCAAGCTCATTCATGTCAGCATAATCATAAGTAACTTCGCGCTCTTGATACTGGACAATTACTTCCTGTTCTTCGGTATCTATTGTGGTGATAAATCCCACATCGCCGTTAAAAACTTCGCGTTGGTAATCGTTGGTTAATTGAATTACCCTGTCACCAGCTCTAAAAACTGTTCCACCCCTGGTAATTTCAATTTTTTCAGGGCTAGGTGGATTAATTAACTGTTGGAGTACATTATTGAGATTGCGTGTACCGACTAATCCCCGTGACATTGGTGCAAGCACTTGTACATCAGTAGCAGGGTTAAAACCAAGCCGAGGAACCAAATCAGTAATCAACTCGCTAATTGCCTGTACCCCATGTTCTGGTTGTAATCCTCCACCGTGCCAAAGACAATCAGATTGAGGTGTGTCAGAAATTGATTCAATATTGGGATATTGCCCCCGGTTAATTAGATGCGATGCAGTAATGATTTTACTACTGGCAGCTTGGCGAAATACTTGAGTGAGCCTGACTACAGGCACTCTTCCCGAATTAATAAAATCAGCCAGCACGTTACCCGCACCTACCGATGGCAATTGGTCAATATCTCCCACCAGCAGGAGTTGGGCATTGTCTGCCACAGCTTGAACTAAAGAATACGCTAGAAATAAATCCAGCATACTGGCTTCGTCTACAATAATTGCACTATGGGGTAACGGGTTAGTGCGATCGCGTTTAAAACTGCGAGTTCTGGGGTCAAATTCCAGCAGACGGTGAATGGTTTTAGCTTCCAGTCCCGTCATCTCGCCTAACCTTTGCGCTGCCCGTCCAGTTGGTGCAGCCAGGGCAATTGATTTACCCATTGCCTTCCATAAACTGACTATGGTGCTAGTGCAGAATGTCTTACCGACACCAGGGCCACCTGTAATGACTGTGAATCTAGAGTAAGCAGCCGTCTCTACTGCTTGTTGCTGTTCGGGTGATAGTGAAACTTGGCGGCTACTGCTAAAACGCTCCAACCAAGCACGGACGCGAGGAATATCAGAACTGATGGGGTAGGTGAGGCGATCGCGTACCAATAGAGCTAAATTTTGTTCAGTGTAAAAGTAAGTAGGCTTGTAACAATTGAGCGTTTTATCGGCATCACGTTCTCTAATTAGCTCATCTTTCAAAGCCATATCTTTGATAGTTTGAGCGATCGCATCTTCTGTTGGTTGATGGTCAGCAGTCGTAAGCAGTTTAGTCACCGATTCAATTAATTCTGTTTGAGGTAAGTAGCAATGTCCGTCTTCTGCTGCTTCACTTAAAACATGAACAAGTCCAGCAAAGTAGCGAAACTCGGAATCTGCGGGAACCCCCAAATTACGGGCAATTTTATCAGCAGTTAAAAAACCAATGCCATAGATATCAGTCGCAAGCTGATAAGGATTATGAGTAACTGTATCTATGGATTTATCGCCGTATTGCTTGTAAATTTTGACTGCGTAAGTGGTGCTAACGCCGTGACCTTGCAGAAATACCATCACTTCTTTAATGGCTTTTTGCTCATTCCAGGCTCTTTGAATCATGGCAATACGCTTTTTGGCGATGCCGTTGACTTCGCTCAAGCGCTCAATTTGGTTTTCAATAATATCTAGAGTCTCTATCCCAAAATAGGCAACAATCCGTTTCGCAGTAACAGGCCCCACACCTTTAATTAGACCACTACCTAAATACTTCTCAATTCCTGTGAGAGTTGCAGGTTTGGTTTCTTTATAATTAACAACTTGAAACTGCAAACCATATTGGGGATGTTCGCGCCAAAAACCAGTTAATTGCAGCGTTTGTCCTGGCTGGATATCTGCAAAGCTACCAGTAATCGTAGTTAGTTCCTTAGCACCAGAGCGTTGCAAACGTGCCACAGTATAACCTGACTCTTGACTGTAATAGGTCAGGCGTTCTACTACTCCGGTAATTGATTCATGTTTAGGAGTCGCATTGACTTGCTGCTGGCTTGGTAGGGGTGTAGTGGACATCACTTTCAGGAAACGGCGCAGCTATTATACTCGATACTCACTGTTGGAAAAGTCATAGAGTGAGCTTTTATAGTATTTATGTACTATAAGATTATAGAGAATAGCGATGCCTACGGTTCAAGAAGTCTATCTAGTTTGGAATTTTCGGTATAGCACCAGTTTATTCAGTTCACCCAAGCGATCGCAAGTCTTAAAAATCAAATCTTTATTTTTTGAGCTTTGGGAACTGCATAAACAGAATCATTGGCAGATCGACTAAGGAAAAGAAAGTTTTCCGTTCCAAGACACTCTTCAGGCCATGTAGAGCTTTTTATAGAACGTAAATTAATTGGTATATTAGCCTTGTCACTTGGGGTAAGCTTATTAAATCGATGTAGGCTTAGTAGCCTTTCATAGCTATTAAGTTGGTGAGTGATTAAAAAAGCAATCGGATAAAACTTAATCATATTGAAAAAGCCGCTTGTTTGGAGATGTCCTCTCATGGCTGGCATTACAAAATCTCTCAATATAATAGTTTTTTCATAAGGATAAACCCAATATAAAATATGAATATCATCAGGAATAGGCAATGAAGGCTCTAGAATACAAGGTCTTATGAGATTGTCTATAACTACTTCATCTGTCTCTGTTTTGGCTGCCAGAAGATGACCTAAGACAGAACGCATGATTGCATTTGGGTGACATTCAATTTCAAAGGAGTCTGGTAGAATCAATTTGCTATTAATGAAATTTTCGATTTTCTGACTAAATTCACCCAAAGCCCAATCATATCTTGTACCCAATCCATTATTACAATCGCTGCATATTGTTCTATAAGTTATTCCATTTTGAGAAATTCTTGGACGAAATGAGCGCTCTCCTGTCATCTCATACAAAAGCCTAGAGATGACTATATTTTTAGCTGGAGGACATATTTTAGGGGGCACATGATCATCTGATAATTCTTTCTCTTGCTGGCAAATATTACAAATATTATCCTTTTTCTTAAACTTTTCAATGATTGATTGTTTGCTATTTTTCATAACACCAACTAAATCGTGGGAAAATATAGTTCTGCGAGAACTAACTTGTTAACAGTTTTTAGTTCTGCAATAAATTGGGCGATTGCATTTTGCTTGGTCAATGCCTGCGGTAATGATATCAGTGTGACAGCTAAGATAAGTAGTAATGGTTTAGTAATGTGCTTTGTTTCAATACACTTGTATATAAGGATAAGAGTCTTTAATGTTAGCGTGAAAATATTTCCCGTGCGATGAGGCACTTATTAGTCCCCTATAAGTGGACTCTGGAACTCCCGAATATTGGTATACACTTCCGTTATTAAACTCAACTTCAAGTGTGCGAGTCGTAGCATCGTAACCAACACTGTGCAAATTGCGTGAGTTAACTGGCGTTCGTAGCATTATTTTTTCTTATAGTAAAG
This sequence comes from Nostoc sp. NZL, assembly GCF_015714705.1. Taxonomy (NCBI): domain Bacteria; kingdom Bacillati; phylum Cyanobacteriota; class Cyanophyceae; order Nostocales; family Nostocaceae; genus Nostoc; species Nostoc sp. NZL. The sequence goes on from NZ_WBKL01000128.1 coordinate 7,224, forward strand.
TAAACGTCAGGTGGGCTGTCCTCACCTGAACGTATGGTTTGATTTAACTCACCAGTTTTTACCCCTTGGGTGGGTGTGGATCATTGCCATAGCTGTTCCGCTCTCGAATTTGTCCTTCTCGATTATGGATCAACAGTTCTGACTGCTGATTAATAGCAATCTCGCGTCCACGCGCAATCGCTTCTTGCTGAGTAGTGAATACCTGAGTTACTTTAGTAGCACCTTCAGACTGGACTGCCCATCCTTCAGCATGGGGGACAATGTGCTGATTTTTGCTTTTTGTCATAAGAAGTATCACTTATGTAGTATGACATATACACGCTAGCACAAGGTTTACTAATTGACTTCACTAGACCTTTCGTTCATAAATTGAGTTATATAATTTACACCTACTTAAATCTAAAGCTCTAACCTGACGATTACAAGTCAAATGCACAATATGCAATTGTGCGATCGCCTTTCAGCTATGGGAGAAGCTGAGGCAATCGCTAGTCTATTGCCACTCTTTATAGTACATTTGTATTTAAAAAATTCCTTAGAGAAAGCCACAGTCCCCGCCTCAAGTGCGGGTATTTTATTTTGTTGGTACAGGGTGCGATCACTCCTCGTTCTGGGCGAAATACAATTGCACTCCATGCCTTTTCATTGTTTTTACGGAGAGCGCACAAGCCTAGATGTAGTTAAGATGTGTCAAATGATATATCAACTTATCAAGTTTGTTATTTGGAGTAAAAATCATGGGTCAATGGATTGATTTTCAACAAACTGTTAATCAAAGACTGGTGAGAGAAGACCTAGATAAAGAACAAACCAAAGTCAAAAACATGAATATCAAGGGACACTCTCTTGTCCGGGGTATTGCTGGCTCTGGGAAATCCTTAGTATTAAGAAATAGAGTAGAGACAATAATTGAGGAATTTGATAATATTTTGATTTTGAGCTATAACCGTTTTATGAGTGGATGGCTCAACTCAAAATTACAAGAGAATAGTATTAACAGAAAAATTACCTGTAATACATTCCACAGTTGGGCTTATAATAAGTTAGGCTATGATTATAAATTTGATAACAATGACGAATCCAGAAAGCAAATTATAAGCTTTGCTAAAAATTCAAAATTTAAATATCAAGCAATATTAGTAGATGAAGCACAAGATTTTTATGATGAGTGGTTTTTAGCTCTTTTAGAAATTTTAGATGAGACTAATTCCCTATTTTTTGTGTATGATAACACTCAATCAGTATATGGCCAGCCGCATAGAAGAAAGCCAGAATGGACATGGAAAAGTTTAGGAATTGATATTGTAGGACGTTCTCAAATATTTGATGTTAATTATAGAAACTCTCCTGAAATACTAGAGTTGGCTTGGGAATTTATACTCTGTTCTTTATCTGAAGCCAATATGAAAGTTTCCAAAAAAGGACAAGCTGGAAACAGAATTGGTGATATTATTCAGCCTAAAAAGAAAACATCTAGAAGTTCAAATATTCAACCACTTTTATTGCAAATTTCAGATCAGGCAATGCCCGCTAAGATTGCACAGCAAGTTAAATATGCGTTAGAAAGCTATAAAGAATCTTCAATCGGCGTTTTGGTACATCCACAAAACTGGCGATTAAAAGAAGCTATTGGCAGAGAGTTATCAAGCTTAGGTATTCAGCATCATGCCCCAAAAAAATCCACAGACAGAAATATGAATGTAGTGGATAGACCTTTTGTAATTGTTGACTCTTGGAATGCCTTAAAAGGTGTTGAATTTGATGCGGTTATCATTGCTGGACTGGATAAAGCGGATGAAGACCCAGATGATCTAGATAAGGATTTTCAAGAAAAAGCTGGCATTTACACTGCCATGACTAGGGCAAGAGATCATTTAGTTGTACTGTATAACACAAAAAACTCCATTGTTGACCTGATGGAAAGTGCTTTAAACTCCCCTGATCAATTAGAGAGTGAAGACTAAAACAGTCATTTCGTTGATTGCGATCGCCCCCGCCAAATTCTTAGAGGAAACCCCAGGCATACATCGTCCCCCTTAAAAACCCATATAAACATCTACCATTTATGGCTACTCTAATTCCCTCATTTAATAGTTGCTCAATGCGGATGACCCCTGGCGAGAGGAGATTAGCGCAGCGCTTGGAGGACAAATTAGAGGATGACTATTTACTTTGGTATGACGTGCCAGTAGGTAAAAAGCAGCTGCACCCAGATTTTATAGTACTGCACCCCAGCCGGGGCTTATTTATTCTGGAGGTGAAAGACTGGAAACTCGACACTATTCAAAGTATTAACCCCTCCACAGTCACCATCATTACAGAGAATGGGATAAAAGAAGTCAAACACCCACTACAACAGGCCAGAGATTATGCCCTAGCAGTCAACAAAATGCTAGAAAAAGACCCCGCCCTGGTGCAGCAAGAAGGTAAATATCAGGGTAAGCTGGTCATTCCCTATGGTTACGGCGTGGTATTTACCAACATCACCCGCAAAGGGTTCAATGAAAGTGAACTACCAGCAGTGTTTGAGGAACACTTGGTTATCTGCAAAGATGAGATGTATGAAAACATCGATGCAGGCGAATTTCAGCAACGACTTTGGGATTTATCGGCATATCAATTTGGCAAGACCCTCACCAGTAGCCAAATAGATAGAATCCGTTGGCATATCTTCCCAGAATTACGCATTAGTGCCAAGCAGTTATCTTTATTTGATGTAAATACCACCGAAGAATCACCACAGTTGCAAATCCCCGACATTCTCAAAATTATGGATTTGCAACAGGAACAGTTAGCCAGGAGTCTAGGTGATGGGCATCGGGTAATTCATGGTGTAGCGGGTTCAGGAAAAACCATGATTTTAGCCTACCGTTGCCAGCACCTTGCACAAGTCAGTAATAAACCAATTTTGGTACTGTGTTTCAACGTCTCTCTTGCTGCCAAACTCCGGCAAACTATCCAAGACCAAAACAAAGTTAGTCGCATCAAAGTACGACATTTTCATGGGTGGTGCATGGATTTACTCAAAAAGTATGACATCCCCAGACCCGACTCTAGAGAGTATCAAGGTGAAGCTTATATAGAAGAACTGGTTCAAAGAGTAATTACAGCCGTTGATGCCAAGTTAATACCGGCTGGCACTTATGGCGCTGTCATGCTAGACGAGGGTCACGACTTTAAACCAGAGTGGTTAAAGTTGATTGCTCAAATGGTCAACCCCGAAACCAATTCTTTGCTTATCCTCTACGACGATGCCCAAAACCTCTACGGAGAAAAACGCACTAAGAAATTTAGCTTTAAGAGTGTAGGCATCCAGGCACAGGGACGCACGACCATTTTTAAACTCAACTACCGCAACACAGAGCAGGTGTTAGGGGTAGCCTATGAATTTGCTAAAGAAGTGATGACTCCTACCACCGGGGATGATGACCAAGTAGTATTGGTAGAACCGACTAGTGCAGGACGGCAAGGGCCCAAACCAGACCTCATCCGTTTACCCAGTTTTAAACACGAGGTAGATTACCTTGCAGAGCGAGTGCAACAATTACACGAGCGAGATATCCCTTGGAACGAAATAGCAATTATCTATCGCTCCAACTTTATGGGCGAAAACATTTACAACAGTTTCCAACAAGCCCAAATACCAATAGAGTGGGTAAATGCCAACAGTGACAGCCGCAACTATCACCCGGACGAGTTAAGTATCAAACTCATAACCATGTACTCCAGCAAAGGGCTAGAGTTCCCAGTGGTGCTTATTCCTGGTATTGGTTTTATGCCTGACCAGTACGGACACGGTACACCAGAAGAAGAGGCGCGGTTACTTTACGTGGCGATGACACGAGCAATGGAGCAGTTGATTATGAGTTGCGATCGCCCTTCAGAATTTACCAGCCGTTTGGAGACAGTATTAGGTAAAGTAGCAACAAAAATAATTTAATCGTAAAGCTTGCCCACAGACAAAAGAACTTGTTAACAAGTTTAGTTGTAGGACAATAGGAGCAATCGCACTTTATTAATTTCTTGCAATTTATTTTTTATTTTCAATATTGAGGTGAACATTAAGGTAATGTTTACTAATAGTTTTATTACATTCTATAAATTAAAAAAATTTTAATTTTCTGGAATAACACGTTGAGGAGCTTGCACAGCACTATTGCTATGGATATGACTAATTACTTCGCTTGCACTTGTAACATCTGCATTAAGCTTTATCTTTTCTAATTCGAGCTTATCATTCAAAAACTTGTGTTTTAAATCGAACTCAGTAAATAATTCACTCCATTTTTTTACGTATATTTTATAATTATCAACAAAGTAAACTAGTGATTTTTCACCATGAGACTTAGCATTTTGTATTTCTCTTTCAATATATTTAGATTGATCAAAATCATTACCAATTAAATAGAATTCCCAAGACATATTAGAGGCATTGAATTCATCTTGTTGTAAAATTACTCCCATATATCTTTTTACCTGTTCAAGTTCTTTTGAGCCAAGCTTAATTTTAGGATGTTTTAACTCTACAACTACATTATTAATAGAAGAATTATTTAGAAGCTGCCGTACCATAAATATATCCATCTCTCTATTCTTATCAGAATGATCGATAGAAACTACGGGCTTTTCGCCCCTTAATAGATAAATATATCTACGTAATGCTTCTTCAAATTTTGGTTCAGCAGCAGTTACAAGATGATATTCCTCACCAAAAATCCAGTAGTGATTTTCAACAAATTTTTGAATATGATCTCGCTCATTAGCTTCCAAATCCGGTTTGAAAACTAAATTATTTAATTGATTAATAGCTCTGTACCTATCTTCTATCAATCTTACAGTTTTAATAATATTTGCAAGTTTTGTAATTTTTAAAGATTCGGATAAGTGTTCTAATTCAGAGGAGTCTAATTTTATAATTTCTCCCAGTACATCAATTAACTTATTTCTCTCATCTGAATCAAGTATTAAATTTAAAAAATGAACAAATACTTTTTTTTGTTCAATGTTTAGAGAACTGAAAATTTTTGGCTCTACCTGATATAATTCTTTGAGAAAATCTTCTAGCTCATTTTTTCTGTGTTGATCCCAAGTATTATTGCCAAATTTTGGAAAAGCATTATTTCTTTTAAATTCTTCTATAATCTGGTCTGATTTAGTCTTAAGAAAAAGTTTTCTGCGATTTTGAAGCTGCTGATTAATAAAATGAATTAGAGAATGATAAATCTGTCCATCTGGCGTATTTCTTAATACAGAAATTTCATAAGGGAAAAAATGTTCTTGATTAAAAAAAGAACTTTTAACAAAAATACTATGAGAAAAATTATCACCTTTATTATTGAGAGTAGTCGTATTGCTATATATTCCTTCGCCTTTTGAGTTGATAAAGTAGTATCTTGAATATTCTTTATTTAGGCTTTGAAGCCAGCGAATAAATTTTACTTTAAATAAATATTCACCAATTTTATGTTCTAATTCAATAGAATCACTAATAAAATTTTCTTGATAATTTAAATCTGAGTCATTTATTTTAATTGAAAAATTTCTCATTGAATTTAGTTCAATAAACCAACTAAACTCTCTATATAAATAACTCTTAATTTCATTATCAAAATCATCAGGGCTAATTGTATGAATATCATAGAAAGAAACTATTGTTCCTGTTTTTTCATCAGTTTCTCTTTCTTCTGATATATCATAGTTGTCTAATTGATTTGCATTTATAGTTATGCTGTACTTGTACTTTTTACCTTCTTTTTCATAAACAGTGTTCCATTTTGCTGAAGAACAAAAAGTAAAAAAAGTTAACCTACCTATACCATTAGTACCGTGAATAGATGATAAGTTTTTTGAAGTACCAAGAGTAAGTTGTTTATTAGATTCATAAAAAAGCGTAAATCTACTTGAATCAGCAATACCACATCCGTTATCTATAATTTTGAATTCCGATATCCTTCCATAATCATCAGATTTAATCAATATCTTAACTTCAGTAGCTTTTGCATCAAAGCCGTTCCATATATATTCTGCAATAGATGACAAATAACTATGATGTTTAAGTGCTTTTAGAATGCCTAATGAAGTAATTTGAATATTTTTCATATATTTCTACTTTAGAATTGATACTGCTATATGTTGGAACAATTTTGAAAACAAGTAAAATGAAAAAAATATTTTACTTAATACTTAATTAAGTCGACAAAAAGCGACAACATTACTAATAAAACAGAAAAGTACATAATCAACAATGTATCATAACGTAAGTGACATTAAACGTCTACAAAACATCGCCTCTCGTTCTTAGACGAAAAATTATGAGCGATCGCTATAAAGTGGCCGGGTACGCCATACTACCTTTACTATGTGTTTTCTAGTACATTACTAGCCAGTTGTGGCGAAGCGATGACCGAGTGCTGTGAGTTGGCTGCTGAGTTTTTCTACAGCGTTGGGTCAACAACTGGCGATTTGTGGCTGTTCTGTTGTGTTGATATCTCATTTAAACCGCAATTCAGAGATAAGTTATGCCAAATTGCCAGAACCTTGAAACATGGCGGTGTAACTTCAATTTTTTTTAAGAGGAAAGCGTAGGCGCAGCCCCTTAAAGTAGACATCGCCACCTCACAACCGCAAACCCTGCTAAAATCCCTGTATTCAGTACACTAACTACCATGTCTGGCAAAGGATTTGGACAACGCCAACCTACAAAAATCGATAAACTTGTTGAATCTGCGGTGCGTTATTGCCAACAGCGACAGCCAGAAGCATTAGACCAAATTTTTGACAATCTGCCTGTTAAGCTTAACCAGCAAGTGTTAGATGGTACAGTAGCAGCTTTAAAAAAAGACATTGATTGTCTCAGTTGGCTGTGTGGTTACTTTGCATCGGAAATTAACAGCACTTCAGACAACGATAAACCCTACCATCCCATTACCTTGTTATCAAAACTTTTGATTAAATCTGGAATGCAGCCATTCGTTGATTTTATGCCCTACATTGGTTGCCGCATTTCCATACTCAATAACGATAAATTTGAAGCGCTGCCGCCTAGAGTGCAAGCAGCAGTTAGAGAAGCTTTTGATGTGGTAGAAACTAGTGGGGAAGAGGCACAAAGAATAAATGAGGCATTGCTACGTGAGTTGGAAGTGTAATAGAACTGCCGGATGAGCGATCGCGCAAAGCGCCCGCAAAGCGCGATCGCACCCAAAACTTGTTAACCAGTTTATTGCTTCTGAGGGTAACTGAAGGCGATCGCTACTATTTAATAAACGCCTTGTAATCTTCAATTTTAGTAGCCAAGCGAGATGCTAGAAACGGGCTGGCATCGTGCAAAGCTTCATAAATCTGAATACCTTCTTCTCGATATCGAATAATTTTGTCTTGATTCCAATAATGTGGAGGTGCTTGGAGGTTGCTGATTCTATCTGCTAATTTTACCATCCATATTTCTGGCGGTTGCTCTTTTATCCTTCGTAAACTATCTGACATTTGGAGATGTTTTGCTAAACTTTCATCTTTAGTCAATGCAAGTACACCATTAGCTACTGATTCACCAAATTCAGTTTTTATTTCCTCAAAAGTGGTATCAGTATCTTCGATTGTGTCATGTAAGATAGCACATTGAATAGCAAGGTCGCCATCATGTTCTTTTTCTACACTTAAGGCTGCAATGACTTCCATACTTACAAAACTCAAGTGCATGATGTAAGGTATATTTGACCCTGGCACTTTTTGACCTTGATGTGCGTGTGCAGCAAACTTATAGGCTTTGATGTAACTTTCTTGTGACCAGTTTTGTAAGCTGAGTTGATATGTTTCCATTTGTCAATTTTGGTCATAGGATGTAGCGACGAGCGTAACGCTTGCAATAGAAGCGAGTTATAATTTCGCAGGCTCTAACAAAACCTCCAAACTGTTTTCCCACTCATCGAAGAACCCATCAGGCCATCGGTCAATTCTGCCGTCTTTATTAATGCGGGGTGACACAACTTTAATAAAAGCTTGATCTTGGTTGTGGTGACGTTGAAAGTAATGTAATTGCACATCTTCCGGCTCAATTTTACCACTATGTACCGCAAGACGAATACCGTTTAAAATCTGCTCACTATGAGTTTCTACCACAACTTGAACGCCACAGTTAGCAGCCAGTGCTAACAGCTTACCCAACATTGTTTGTGCTTGGTTGTGAAGTCCGGTTTCTGGGTGTTCAATAAGAATTAACACACCTGGACTGGAAGCGAGGATTGCAACGATAATTGGTAAAACGTAAGCAATGCCGTATCCAATAGGGTCACTAAATTTTAAGTTAACCAAATCCATATCTAGATGTGCATTAACTTGGATGCGTAGACCAGAACTTATTTCTCCCATCCATGCCTCAACTTGGTCTAGCAAATTTATTGATTTTCCTTGCGGGTGAGCGAGTTCGGCGATAGGGATTGGTTGACTACCGTAGGTATAAAGAAAATGTGCTGTATATTCGCCAAGCGCACCAATTTGTTTAAGTTCTTGCACTTGGTAATTTAAGATTCCTGATACAACTTTTGCACGTTCTGATTGAAGGTGATAAAGTTGCCCGTTGAAAATGCTTGACTGATAAACATCGGCATCAACAGAGTTGAATCCACTCTCTAAAAAATTTGCTTCTCTCTCTAATGAGTTGTATTTAAAGTGCCATGTTCCTTTAGTTCCGTTTTTTAAACTAAGCTCAAATCCTACGTAGTCTTGTTTGGCATTTTCATACAAAGCATCATTAGCTGTGCCAATATTTACCAAGTTTCCATTGAGCAATAAACCAGTGCTTTGTAGTAAATTTTGCTGGTAAGATTGATGCAGCAGTGATAGTGCTTGCAACACAGAGGATTTAGCAGTGCTATTATAACCAGAGAGCAGGGTAAGTGATTTGAATTCAACCAATTGATTCTCAAATGCTTTAAAATTTAGCAGCCGTAATGAGCTAATCATTAAATTTAAAATATATATTATTGTTAATTCAATTTTATTCTAATTTTGTTATGTAGTTAAAGCTATTTTAGGAAATTTATCTTTTTAATAAATAACTGATATTTTAGTAGTATTGGCGGTTGATGATGGAATCTCAAAATCTTTTGTTGGGACAGTATTTAAGCCTTATCGATTTTTGCACTTGCACTAACACTTATCAAAAGTACACCAAGCAGATTAATCCGTTTCCTACAAACTCCGATAGTATAGATGCTTTGCAAAATCTCTGCAATCATATTGTTGATCCTATTATTCACCATTTTGGTCAAGAGCAATTTCAACTTACTTATGGTTTCTGCTCCAAAGACTTGAAACGTTTTTTGGAGCAGAAAGATCCTGTAACAGGCTTAAAAAATGGACGGGTTGCCCCAAATCTTGACCAACACATGGCACATGAAGTCAACCGCAATGGAAAATACTACTGCGATCGCTTGGGAGCCGCCTGCGATTTTCGGATTGCGAATATATCGAGCAATAAGGTTGTTGACTGGATTTTAGATACACGCTTGCCATTTGATAGGCTGTACTACTATGGCATCGAGCGACCGATTCACATTAGCTATGGTGACGAGCATAGCCGTAGTATCTGCACGTTTACTACAAGCGGGACACCTACTACAAAAGGTATTGAGGCTTGGATAGATTTAGCTAAGAAAATTAAATAGCGATCGCCGCCGTCAAAACCGAGCTAGATTGCGAGACTCAGCAAAGATATTAATGAGGTCAACAACAGCAGTTGATAGTACACCAGGGAAAGAAGCGGTATCATCAAAAACAGTATAAAATCTGACAGCCACATCCTCTTTAAGTGCTAGCGAGAGCGAACCAGATTTACTGTAGTTTCTGTAAGCTAACTCTAAATAAGGTTGAGCCATCTGTAATTTTTCCTGGGAAGGAAGGCGATCGCGCTTGGTGTGTGAATTGAAATTAGGATCAGCAGGTACTAAGTTCCAAAGTTCGTTGATCGGATAGAGAGATACAGGTAAAAGGTGGTCTAAATCGTATCTGATACCATAAGAAATGTGCTTTTGTGTCCAGGGGCAAACAAACTCTGTTCCTTCCATCAAGAGTACATCAACATGGTTGCGCTCCCAACTCAAAGGTCTGCGGTTGTCTGGTCTATCTGTTAGCAGCTGATAAATAAAACCTCGATGCGCTTTTTGCTGATTTTCCTGTTGAACTTTCTCTGTAAACAAGCACCATTCATGAATACAAAGCGCTTCAATCCACAATGACATCTCTCCAAAAGTTTGCCAGAGTTCGGCTTGAATTACTAAGCATTTGTCTTCTGGTTTAGTACCTGGAATTGCTATAACTGGAGTGCTAAGTTCTGTATACTTTAAGGGTTTATCAAACACACTCCAGTGACCAAACCCTGCATATTTAACTGGCATTTCAATTGCCTTGCTAATGGCAGTGAGGGCAGTTTGGTAGACTTGAAGTAACGGTTTGGAGTATGCAAGATATTTTCGCGGGACTCTCAGCTCGTTTATGAGGAAAAAGCCATCGCTAGGGCTTGAGGTTCCACCAACAATTGATTCCCATTCACACCGTAGTCTCTCTAACTCAGGGCGAAACGACATATCATTTCGCAATTGAGCGTTCAGTGTTGTTCGTTGCCCTTGCAAAATGGGTTCGCTGGGTTTGACAAATGGCCAATAGTAAGCCACCCAAAACTGTGCTAGTAAACGCAAAGGAACTGCTACGTCTGCTCTTGGGTTCCGCAAATCGGGGAAGCTGAGGACGACATCATTAATCGCACGCAGCAAGGCTATTTTGTAACTTGTGACTTTCGTATCGTGCTTGAGAATTGTGCTGATAATTTTGCTTCCCGATGACATAACAGGAGTTAAAAACATTACTCTATAGTGTTCCCGTTTTCATCCCGTTTTATTTCTACAACTGTGACATTAAACCCTTCCCATTCCTGGATAGTAAACCCAGCTTCGGTTTCTTCTGGAAACTTGGTTGCCATTTTTTGCCAAGCTTCTTCTTCGCTTTCAGCCCAGATGTAACGACCTTGGCGTGCGGTGATATCATCACGACCTATGCAGTCGTGTGAGTATAATGCGTTACGTGTACATCGATATTCGCGCATAGCTGCAAATGAATAAAGATTTAGCTTACTACGTTAAGAAGTTTTCTCCCAAATCTGCATCCAACAAAATTGGTTTAAACGTTAGCCCCGGCGCACCAAATAAGCCCATACTGCTGCTGTCGGTAATTGAAATGATAGCAACCGGACAGATAGCCAAAAACCAACTCCCCTTCAATGCCGAACTTATCGTCACGTTTCTTAAACTTTGGAGCCACCTAGAACCAGTACGCAAGCCGGATATAGGTTTACCTTTCTATCACCTCACTAGCGATCGCTTTTGGCATTACCAAATGAAACTGGGTTTTGAATCACTGATTGCTGCCAAAATAAAAATCAGGACTCCTAGCACCATTAGGGAAACTGTAGAGTATGCCTACCTTGATGTTGAACTGTGGACACTTCTGCAAAATTCTGAATCTAGAAGTTTTTTAACCCATGTGCTAATTGATTCCTGGTTTAGTGATAAAACACAGGATATTGAACAGTTACTTCAGGTCAACGCCTTTGCTGAACTACAAGACCAGTTGCAACGCTCCGGCGGCAAGGTCTACAAACCAGAGGAATTAGAAGATGAGCAAGCTGTAATTGTGCGAGATGGTGCTTTTCGCAAAATTGTAGTTTCAACTTACAACCAACGCTGCGCGTTTTGCGGGTTACAGATACTCGATTCACTTGGTCAAAACATTGTGGACGGGTCACACATCAAACCATTCTCCCAGTTCTACGACGACCGTATCAATAACGGGCTTTCACTATGCAAAAATCATCACTGGGCATTTGACCGCTTTTGGTTTACTATCAACGACGATTACACCATCATCGTTGCTGAGAACCTGCGAGAAGATTCACCCAACGCTAGACCAATGCGAGAATTTAGGGGCGATCGCATTATCTTACCAAGTCAACAACAGTATTATCCTAGAGTTGATGCAATGAGATGGCATCGCCAGGAGTTCTTAAAGCGCAGCGCATGAGCAAAAAACCTAAAGGTTGGTTTAATGAAATTGTTATTCGTCCTACCTTACCTGTAGACGGTTACGAAAGCTATGAAAAGATGTGCGGTATTGTTGCAGACATTTACTACTCTGCGGAGGAACAAAAGCTACTGCGTCAATTAAGGACTAATCCCGCAGAATCGATGTACATCACCCTATACACCTTGTTTAAAGTAGGTCTTGCTAAATGTCCTGCTTATTGGGTGAACAAAGATTTAGTTGAAGCATTGCTGCAATCGGTTTTAACCGTTGACGTAGACAGTTTAAATTGGGCAATGAAAACGGGAATGTTTATGCTGCCCAAAGGAGTAATTCTTTCTCCTGAAAATAAGAGCGTTGATGCTATTTTTTGGCATTATGATAGTGAAGCTGGTATCCTTTATTGGACAGCAACCGATGGATCTAGTTTCTTTTGCCGCAGATTTAAACTTGATGCACAAAAACTTACTTATACTGATTCACAAGATATTGATCCTAAGGTAGTCAAAGGATTTAATGAATATTTGCACTCAATTTTACTGCGATTAATTTTGATAATGGAATGCCGCCCTGAACTTGTAGATACAACAAGCGAACTAGTCAGGGTGAATAGAGGTTTTGGCAAAGCGCAAGCGCAAGATTTTTATCAACCACTTTGGCTAGGACTTGGATATCGACTCAAACGTGAAGGGACGCAAAGTAGTGAAGGCAGTAGCGGTACACATGGTACTAAGAGCGTCCATTGGCGCAGAGGCTTCTTACGCAATCAGCCTTACGGTGAAGGCAGACAGCAAAGAAAACTAGTTTGGATTGAGCCAGTTTTAGTAATGGGTGGGAAAGAATCATAATGATATCTGACGATAAAATCAATGCCAAATATAAATCTGGTCAATACATCGCACCATCTTGCCTAGCAAACAAGAAATAAAAAGTTAATAAAAAAGTTATGTACACGGCTTATCCCTATGTAATCAAAAATGATAGCGGTGCATACCTGCAAACCGATGCAACGATGCTAAACCCCATCTGGGGCAATATCGACACTGCAATGCACATTCGCCACTACATTGGTGCAGTAACAATTCAAGAAGTAACAGGCAGTTGGGTCTACCAACTCAACCGCGATTGCTATGAATACAATTTTGTCAGCTTGTAAATACATAGTAAACTATGTAGAATATTAAGAGTAAACGATAAGCTATACCGTAGGCGATCGCACATTCTGACTATCCCCAAAACCATCATGAATTTCAATGACTAATGCACAATCCCAAATTGATGAGCTTTTTAAGCTTCTTGAACCGCTAAACAAAACTCAAGGAGAGCATTCGGTCAGTGTAACTTTCAATCCCGGCATGAAAGGTGGAGTTATTAACTTTATGCTGGACTGGAAAACTTTCATCGGTGAGCAAGAATTTGACAATATTGATGAAGCAATAAAATTTGCATACTCTCTTCAAAAGAAAGCAGGTATCGATTCTATTAGTTAATAAAATTAATTAGTTTTGTTTTTATAAAATGTACTACGGTTATCGTTGTTATACCAAAGAAAATAAGCCTTTGGGTTGGCTCTACACATTTGATAGTAATACTGAATATGCTTGGACTAATAAAGATTTACGTTTGTGCAAGCGTTGGAAAACTGAACGGGGTGCAAAGAAACATTTTGATCATTGCAACACACGTTGGCAGTTCAAAAGTCAAGGAGGTTATCTCAAAATTGAAGTTATGCCAGAGTTTTCTGAACATAAGTCTTCTGCTAAGTCTAATCAGCAGCGATGGAATGAAGCCAATCGTGATGCACTTTACCAAGCCCAAGAAAATTACAACCAAAAGCGTCCTGTAATGTCATTTCGTCCAAAAGCCGAACTGTTGGAATGGCTGGAAGAGGAACGCACAGTGGATGATAATGCTGAACCAGAAACTGATGCTTCACTTCTAAATCGTAAATTAGAAAAACTTAAGAAATTAGAACAAAAAGGATTTTAGCGATTTATTTAAGGATAATTAAAATGTCAAATAAAATATTAAATTTTGAATTAATTGAAGGACTACCAGAAGAATATGGAACTTATTTCTTATTATTAGAGGATGGTTCTATAAAACAAGGATATTTCGGATCTTTTCCTTATCCTCATCATCAAGAAGAGATTGCTAGAGTTGCTAACTGTGAAGATGAAGAATTTCATTATGAAAAATGTGTTGGTTGGCTAAAACCTATAGAATGATTTGTTTTAATACAACGATTTATATATAAAATAAAAATATGAAAATATCTATGTAAAACAATGAAAGCAGAAGAATTAAAAACTATAATTATTAATATTCTTGACGAAAAGCCAAGATTTTTTGATGGTGTTTGCGCTAAGGATATTAAAAACTTGCTTTTAGAGCATTACGAAATTTCTGTAAGTGAAAGAACAATTATTAAAGTAATGATGGAAATAATAGATGAGGGTCAGAGTAAATTTGGTGGCTCTGGTTATGTTTGTGGTGATGATAGTACACTAACATGGGCGGATGAACATAGTAATGCAAATTCAAAACTGAGAGGATTACATAAGTATTGGTGGTTTAATATTTAGATAATAAAAATATAAAATCTTGGACATTAGTTATGATGTATTATTTAATCTATACTTTATAAGTTTCATAGTTTTGTAGATACAAAAAAATTAATTTTATGAGTAATAAAGAAGCGATAAATGAAGTATTTAAAAATCAGAGATACATGACCCCAGAACAGCTAAATATTGCTCAGGAATTTCAGAAGACGATAGAGGCTGAGTATGCGCTTTGTGCTGGGGAAATGAAAAAAGCTAAAAAAGCAGCAGCATCTGGAGCTACATCAACTAACTCAGATGAAAAATTGTCAATAAACTATGCCTGTTTAGAAATTGATGCGATTCGTGAATACTGGTTCAATCGGCTAGTCAGCCTCATACAAATCATCGAACACCGAAATCCACAACTTGAAAAAGAACTAGCAAATAAGTATTTAAATAATGAGCAGTAACTTAGACCGTCTGTTGGCAATATTAAAAGAACAAGCAGACTTGATTGATAAACTTAACACACGTTCTGACTTTCAATACAAAAGTACACAAAGGCTAGTTTTGGATTATGGTAAACCTTTTGTAACTCAGGTTAAATCACCATTTAAAGGTGAACGTAAAGCTTGTTTTGAAAACTGCTACAAGGCATTATGGGACTATTCGCAACTAAGTTACTGTGAAGGGTTTGCTATTGATGATGAGTTAGATTTTGCAGTATCTCATGCTTGGTTAGTTAATAACGCAATGGAAGTAATTGACCCTACATGGATTGGAAATAAGTTTAAAGGCAGTACTTATTTTGGAGTAGTTTTTAATAGAGAATTTGTGATGGAGATGGTAGAAATTACTAAAAGTTATGGAATCCTTGATAGTGACTATATGAATGAACACCAACTTAAACAAGAAGGTTTTCCACCTCACGCCCTTCATCCCGTATTTCATTCTTCTGTAAGTGTGCCTGAATAAAACAGTTCTGGGTGCGATCGTATTATGCAAAATTATTCTGATTTAGTCATCTGGAAATTGCCAAGATGAAATACTTTCTACATCTTTGCTACTGCATTGAATACAAGTAACATCAAATGCTGAATCCATCCACTCATAACCGCAAGCACGACAATGACAAAAAATATTATTACGGTTTGCATCTTTTATACCCTGATGCCATTGTTGTAGTTGGTCTGGATTTTGAAAAGGAAAATTATCAGACATTCTCGTAAGCCTCTTATTGTTACAAAAAAATTTTACCCAAACGGTTGCCCCCACTGCTCCCACATTTCCTTGTTAAATGGCGATCGCCACTTCAAAATTAAACTCAATTCCAACTCCTGCCGTGCGCGTCGGTCAACCGGAGTGTCCCACCAAAACGCGATGTTAACTGCTGTCTTTATTCCATAGCGATAATGCAAATCCTGGTAGCTGGCTATGTAATCCTTGCAGGCGTGAATCCCTTTCCAGCGCTTGTTACTTCTGCAAGTTTCCCCTACATATAAAATCAGGCCAGCCGCAGAGTCAACGATGAAGTAGAGACACACATCGCCGGGGCTATCTGCTGGCATTCTCCAAAAAGAGAGCGATCGCACTGACAACTGCAACGGATCAATCCTGTCTGGGCCGCAGTGCGCCGGGGCTAGATCAAATAATGCCGTCTGTTGTGGTGGCTGAATTTCCCTTACTACCTGCTGATAGTCAAAGATTTGCGCTTTCCACTTCAGCAGTACTGCCTCGCTCATCACCAGCGCCTCTGTTCTAGGTGCTGGTGTGGGTTTCACTTCTGGAAATAGGTTTAGCTGGTTGGGTTCCAAAGTCATCACTGGGAGTTACAAAGCAGATTATCTCTCAGAACTGAATCGAGTAAACCTGTTAACAGCTGTAGTTCTCTTGGAAAGTGAGCGATCGGTTATTCTTCGGACTTCAAATTGTGCTTTTTGATTATTTCCTGGTTCTCAGGTTTATTGAGCCAATCTTCTAGAGCCTCAGCGATCGTATCGCTTAGGTTTTTATCTTTGAGGGCTACTACTGCCCGAAACAATCGGTTTAACTCTGGAGAAACATAGCCCCGTAATTCCTTCTTCTCGCTCATCAACCTTGCACAGCGTACAACGGCTTAATTTTTGCACAGCTTTTTAGGATATTTTGATTTAGCGGTTTATCCTATTATCCGATTGTCCTATTTCGGCGATATGATTGTGAGTGTTGCAACGCGCAACGGCGAAGCGATCGCCCCTCGGCTGGGCACCAAACAGAGCGATCGCGGATGTTTACCCCCATATTGGGAGACTAATAAATGATGACACAAAACTTTTTGTCAGGTGCTAACAACCCCACCACCAATCAAACATCCTCTGAAGCAACCCCTCTTAAAGAACCGCTCAAACATCTGTTGATTGGTTCTTCTAAAGCTGTAACTAGCACAATTCACTACTTGCAGGTGATTGGCTATGCAGATGTTGGAGATTGGAGTCCTTTACTACCCAGTCCTAATCCTGGTGAAGTCATGAGCATTTTGAATAGACCTATTGTGGTGAAATAGTCGTCACGCCAAATCTAAGTAATAGATGCCTCCAAGCGGGAGTTATTTTTTGGCGGTAATTTGAGAAGGTCAAAAGTGCGATCGCTTGACCTCCAGTTCTGTGGAAAGGGAGCGATCGCCCTTTATCCCTTCATTCTTAGAGAAAGCCCCCAAGCCAGATATCGGAATGTACCGCCCTTTTTCAAAGAGGGAAGCGGGGATGCTCTGATGCGAAAGGGAGAATAATAAATGATTGTTCGGACTTGACATTAATCATGAGCTAAAATATTTAGTATTTTTGTACTAAAAGTAGCTATGAGCGATGAGCAAAGAAGACATTTTAGGTCAAATATCTGGCGAAGATTGGATAAAAAAAGGTGGTTTGGATGTTCCCGACGATATTTTTAGCGCCTTAGAGAGTCCGTTTGATTGGTTCGACGAGTTAAAACCTATCAGCTTTTCCAGAGGAAATTTACCCACCATAGAAAATATACTTAGCTACTTTTCTGAGAGCGAGATAAGTAATATCGTAAAAAGTTCGTCCATTGAAATGTTACGAACTTCCTACGGTATCAACAAGTGTTTTAATTCCAAGGTGTACAGTAATTTGGCTGCAAAAGGCGACCAGCTTGCAGCTAGTTTAAAATTAAAAACTCGTGACCTTCAGATTTATCAAGCCGCTATTCAAGCAAACAATTTATTCTTGAATGTGGGTTTGTTGAACAAGCAAGTTAGTTCTAGCAGTTATGACGGACAAATGGGAGAGGTTTCAATTTATCAGAAAGTTAAAGCAGCAGAAATTAACAATAAAGATTGGTTGCACAGTCTAGCAGAGAAAATTCAAGAGAAAGCAGTTCAGATTTTAGAACCTCTGCTTGACCAGTTACAAGAACGGAAAGATTCTATTCCAGAAGAAGTAATTAGAGGTATTCAGATTGTCAGGGAAAAGGTATTAGACGAATTTGCAAAATTCTATATTGATTTAGAGAAAAGTTTATTAAAGATAAAGAATGATTTTGCTGAGGGCATTAGAGCATTGAAGAAAAAAGCTCTAGACCCTTTTCTGGCTGACATGAGAGAGTTAAGGAAAAAAGTACTAAATCCGGCAATTAAAGATTTTCGCAAACTTATAAACAAACTTAACAAATTATTGGCAATAATAAAAGACGAAAAATACAAAAATGATTCGGTTGGCGGCTATACAATTTCTTCAAGTTTCTCACCCAGCGCGATTGTTCCTGTTGCTTCGCCGAGTGTTATTGATGTGATTGGCGTGGTAAATGCGATCGCTTCTGGATTGCTGCAAACATTCATCCTCAAAGGCGTAGCTATCCCCGCACAGTTAGCAGAAGCAGTAACTAAAACAGTGACTAGTCTTGTTCTGAAGGGATTAAACGCATCTGGGGCTGAAGCAGTTCGCTACATCGCCGGAGGAGTACTAAGAGGTGCAAAAGACTTACTTCCCGCAGTATTTAATAATACTGGAATGTTTGCAGGAGCTTGGAGTTTTCTAACTTCATGCGCTCCCTACATAATTGCCGCAGCAGTGATTATTATCATTACGATTAAGTTGAGTCAAAAGGCTGATATCGGTAACTGGATAACAGTATTAGCAGTAGGTAATAACAATCAGGAACCTGATACAGTATTTGCTAGACTCCTTGGTGATGCTCAAGAAAAGCTTAAGGACTTGGGCAAAATTAAAGAAGATTTGATTCAAGAAACAGGGAAACAGTATGCCAATATCTACGCATTTTCATTTGATGGAGATGCGAGGAAACTATGTATTGATATGAGTTTGGCTGTACCAATTCCTATGAAAGATGAAATAGCTAATACATTATGGACTGAGTTTTCTACAAATTTTGATTTTTTGAGTAAAGAGTAAAGAGTATGAGTATTCAATTTAAAAACACGAGATATTTACCAGATGCCTCTCAGGGTAGAATCGAGACTGTTTCTGAGTGGCAGGTGTGGAGTTGCAAGAATAAAAACTGGTCAGAAGCACCTGTTGTTGTTAGCCGCAATATATTACTTGCAGGACTTCACCCTAAATTAGAATTTTGTATTGGGGAAATTGAGAAAACCGAAACTAACCCGCGATCGCTAGACTCATTCAAGCCAAAGGGATATGAGGCTGCTTTCTTTTTGGATATGGCAAGTGGTTCTAGGAATCACGGGAGATTTACGTTTACTAATAAACAGACTGTAGGTAAGAAATATTACGGCGAGGCAGCCAAAGACCAATGGAAACGCATTATCTATGGATCAATTCTGCACACTGGCTGTAAGAAAATGGTCTATCAACAAATGAGATTCATCGTCGTTGATGATGAAGCTAAAGATGATGATGGCAATTTCTTGGATGACCAAGTAAACAATATTCACTGGGAAAGTGGTGATTCTCATGCCAAAGCTAGTAAACGTCTGATGCAACTTTTGGGCTTACCTGCTGACCCAGATGGTGATAACAACTATGTAGATGAAGGTAGACCCCTACAGTTTCGCGCTGCTTTGTGGGGTGAGTGGATTGGCAAGGGTACAGTTGCCTACAACCCCAAGCTTGATAGTTTTGGTGCTGATTTAGTAATTCCACTATCCTCACTCAAGGGCAATAAACCGACACTGGGCAACCATGAAGGCAAGATTCTCATGGGTTTGGTGTTTGAAGCAGAAGAACGCCGCGCAAAACCAGGATGGATGTTGTTTCAGTGGTTTGATTTTGAAACTTTACAAAAAGATAAGATTATCAGTCGGCTAGAAGAAAAGTGCGATCGCCTATCCAAAGCCTACAACAGCATCACTGACCTAGCCGAAATCCTGAGAATCGACCAGTCTGAAGCTGAAGCCGAACTTGAAGAAGGGTCTGACAAGCTTCAATCGGAAGCTGAGTATGAGAACACAATGATCCGCATCATCCAGGCAGACAAACAAGGAATATTGCTGCTGCACCCCTATGTTGTGCGGCGGGTGAAAGAGCGTATGCAAGCTGTCTGGTTGAATTTAGCTAAGGCCGCAGGTGTGCGGTTCTATTCACTTATGGCACAACCTGACGAATTGCTAGCTCACTACCATATTGTTCTACCTGATGGACGAATTAAAGGACGAAAGGTATTTTGCGCTCCTGACTTTGAAGAGGGCGAGTACATAGTTTTCTGTAACCCCATGCGGCACTGGGGCGATTGTCAGCTGTGGGAGAACCTTCATGAAGGAACTTACATCAACAGCACTGGTATTATGGCTGCACCCCGTTTACTTCTTCTAAACCTGGGGCGCGATACCGATGGGGATTTTATTCAACTTATCAAGAGCAGTGCGTACCCAAATATGAGGGAGGCGATCGCTAACTTTGATGAACCTCCAGCAACGAAGAAATTTCCTAAAATGGCACTGACTGGTAACTTACAACAAATTGCCATCAACTCAATGAATGACTTAACGGGGATTGTTGCCTCGCTGTTGGCAAGGGCGCGTTCTGGCGGTTGTGAGCAAATCGTTTTAAACATTCCTGCTGGGGGTGAACAGAAACAAGATGAGGAAATGCGGATTATCGATTTTCTCTCTCAGCAGGTGCAAATCGCGGTTGACTCTCTCAAGAGTGCTTACCCCAATAACATCAATGGCTTAGATGCTGTTAAAGCGTTTCTGAATGAACAAGGCGCTGAGTCTCCTTGGCTCAAAGACTTCAAAGAACCAGCCTGTTACCGTGACCGTCCTTGTGCAGTAAAAGCAGATGCTCTTGATACCGTATCCCGCATAGTTCAAACAGTTAATTCAAAATGGAAAGCACCAGACCTCCGGCTTGATTCCTCACCTAGAACTTACGAAAAGGTTTTGTTCAATGATGTAAGTTATGCACCGGAACAACTAGCGATCGCTATTTCTCACCGGGACACCTACCGAGATGCAATGCGAAAAGCTATTGAATGGAAAGAAGGCAATGATGGGTCTACTAGATTAATTCGGGAAACTGCGGAGGCAACAAAGGCCAGTAAGCAAAACATTCTGGAAACTGCCAAACCTGACGGCACTTTCTACGAAGCGATGTCTTGGGTTAGTGCCTACTGGACAGTGGCACATCAGGCGGAAACTGGCGATGCTGGATTAGTGTTTATGATCTTCGCTGACGAAATTGTGGAAAAGCTCAAGAACTCTAAACCAGAGGAAGCCAAGGTTATTATTTGCTACGCAGTTCAGCACGGTTCTTGGTCAGCACCACAAAAAAACCCTTGGAAAGGGCAAGAGGTAATGGTTCGTGCTTACATTCGTGAAGTTTCTAGCAAGCAATATCTAGCCCTTGAGATGAAATGGGAGGGTGCAAAAACTCAAATCGGCTGGTTTCACTTAGGAAATATTGGTGAAAAATATCGTCCCTATATGCTCCCAGGAATTACTAAAACCATGAAGATTTACTCAACTAGATTCAAGGATTCTAAAACAACTGAAGTTACACTTTTTGATCCAAACATGACCGAAGAAGAAATCAAAGACTATCTTTTCTTCAAATAGCTATAATTAGCTATAATCATGTGAAGGTTTTGCGTTTGTTTTCTAATTATGAACTCCCACTTATCTGAATACATTCAGTCTTCAACTGGTTACAACAAGACAACTGTTGATAGCATTCTTGAGTCTTTCATTAATTTTGTACAAGTTTCACTTCGTAAAGGAGAAAATGTCAAACTAGAAAAATTTGGGGTTTTTTCTCACAAAGATTTACCCGAACGTGACGGCAGAAATCCCAAAACAGGAGAAGCAATTAAAATTTCTGCCAGACGAAAGGCAGTGTTTAAATTTGCTAATACATTTTCGATTGAACCTGACCCTGCTGTTTCACAGTCTGTATTGCCAGTTGAGCAAAATAAAACCGAAGTTTCTAAAGTCCCCCCACCAATTCCACTAGAGCTACTAGCAAGTGGTACTGAAAACTTGTGGCATATACAAATCAATGGTCAACCTGTTGAAGTGCCTGAGTCTCAACTTGTTGCCAAGGGGTTAACCGAAACAACTCCGTTGTGGAGTGAGCGCACTGGTTGGAAACTTGCTCAAGACATCCCTGAACTAGGTTACTTGTTTAAAAAAGCTGCTTAGTTTGATGCAGAAAAAATGAACCCTCCGGTCAAATTAAGGAGGGTTATATTTTGGGCATTAATTTGTAGAAAAAGAATTAAAAAAATACCCTGAACCAAATTAGTCCAGGGCTATAGATGGAAATGGGCTGTCAAACTAGATGCAATTAGGTCTGAATTAACAGAGTCTGTGCGTAAACAGTTTCGCTACCTACTGTTCCGGTGATAAACAAACCAACTTGTGCATCGCTTGGGCTGTCAACGTACCATATCTTTGCATCTGTTAGTTGCTTGAATACTTCATACAATTGCACGTAGTACTCAACTGCTTCAGCTTCGCTAGCTAGGCTTTCTAAAGTTGCAGTTCCAGCATCAACCATATCACTCTGATTTTTGAGTTCTGCGATCGCATTATTGGCAAGTGGCACAAACACTTCGTCCAACGTCTTACTAGTGATAATGCGATCCTTGGGAATGCTATTAGAAGTTGCACCAGCCTTAATGCGTAAACTTCTATCCAAAGACAAGAGTTTGTCACTGTCAATAACTGCTTTTGTTCGTCCAGGCTTTAGCGGTGAGTCACTTTCCGATTGGCCCCAAAAGTTATAATCTTTCAGGACTGCATTTAATGTTTTAACTACCAAACTTGCAGTTTCAAAAGCCATTTTGTCTCCTGATTTTGAGGTAGGCTTTAACTTTTAACACTGCCTAGTTTAGCAAAGGTAGTACAAATTAACTATATTTTAAACATTTCTTTTATCCTGAATTAATCTTGAATGATTCGAGAAAATACCGGATGTCTCAAGCTTTTTATAGAACTACTAGAACTATTAGTGATGCCCATATAAATTACCTCAATCTTAGCTCCAGTATATTTGGATTGATTAGCCCAAATATCTAATCTTTCTGCATCAGTAAATCCAGTGCCAACTTTGGATTTTACCGCAACTTCACCTGCCTTACCTTCAACAGAAAGTTTTCCCAGGCTTTTGGAATATTTGCCAGTACCTTTGTGAAATTCCGTGACAATAAATGTGCCCTTCTCAAAGTTTTTGACTTTCAGTAGGTGTTGCGATCGCCCCTGGTAATAGGCTACGTCTGGATGCCTTAGCATCGTTCCTTCATCGGAAGCACCGGAATCTTTATTAAGTTGGTTTTGAGTTTGCACAATCACCGGATTAGTTTCGATAACTGTATACGGCACTGCTACGACTGCCGATTGACCATCAGGAATTATTTCTTGAATTTTGCTAACCATTGCCTCTGTATTCGCCCAGGTGGTGTTGTCTTTCCACAGACCGAATACATGGAACTGAACACGCTGTTTTTGGGTAATGTCATAGCCTTTGCGATCGCGGACTATTCCTGATATGACATCAAATTTTTCATCAGTAATGTAAAGCTCTCCGTCAATAACATAACCAGCTTGTGCTATCTGGGCGCAGACATTCTCGATATGTTCAAGGCCAACATATTTTGTTTTTAACGTCCGGCTTATTAATCCTTGACCGGGAATATATAACCCTCGAATTCCATCCAGTTTTGGGGTTGAAAACCAATTGTTAACGCTATAGTTTTTAGTCGGGCTATAAGTATTTGCAAGCTGACAACTAAACATAAATATTGTAGTACAGATGTTCTATGCTAACTTAAAAAAATCCCTCGCTGATTTCAACGAGGAATAAATTTTCAATTGCCAAAACTAAGCCCATTTACTAGCGGTGACTATCATTTCACCATTTGATTCTGTCTGAGATTCAATATCAAAACCTTGGGCAATTAGGGCAGCGATTGCGTTCTCTTTGGCGTACCAAGGAGTTAGGGTTTCCATAAATTTCTGGGCATCACGCTTTGAACCATCACGGGTTAGAAACTGAAACTCTCCAGAATCACTAAGTTTAAATCCAAAATCGTAACCTCCTTGATAGTTTTGCACTCGTCTAATAACAAGTTCTGCTATCTTGCTATTCCCAAAAGGATCGTGAATATCAGTGTTATGCTCCAGTTTTGCTCCTTGGAGAATGCCATTAAGTCCATCGTCAATCATTTCAATTAGAACTTTCTCAAGAACTTGCGGGTTTTTGATAGTGGTTCTGATATGGGTTAGGTGAGACATTATTCTGCTCCGGTAAAATTGATGAAATTGGGCGGGTCAAAGGTGTTATAATTTCAAAAATTGGTTTTTGGAAGTAACGGACAGCTTCTATTACCTTGCGATTACATTGGGGGCAAAAAAGCTTTCCATCAAAAGCAATAGTGTTTAATATATTTCATCATCCTCATCTTCATAAGCAATCCCACAACAAGGGCAACAAATAGGCAAGTTTCCAGGATTTATATCTGGGTCAGACTCTATTTGATGTTCTCGCTCCTCGTCAGAAAGGCTGTACCAATCAGAGAAATCAGCACCGCAGTGGTAGCAATAGTAATTTTCAGAACTATTTGAATTAAGTTGCTCGTTAATTATTTCTAGGGATTGCTCCAATCGCCCTAGTTCTGATGGGTTTTCAAGATAGTTTACCAATCCTGTTAAAAACGCAGAGTATTCATGGCTTGATAGTGGTTCAGGAAACTCTAAATGTTCTGGTTCTGCCACAGGTTCTCATCCTCCTGATTTTCGATTGGTTGCTGATTGTATTCAGGTAGAACTTCTTGCGATCGCACCTCACCCAATGCCTTCTCTAACCCGGCAGTGAGTTCTGTACAACTATTACCAACTCCATTAATCACGCGCTCGGTGATAGTACCGTCTTTGGCGATTGTTATTTGAATTTGTCGATATTGCATTAATTTTCTCCTGTTCAGATATTCTCTTTCTGGCTGTGGCAAAGATATTGCCAACTTTAAAGTCTTTTTGGAATCTCAGCCTATCGTAGGTTCCTTGAGGTAGAATTTTTAATTTTTCAATAAATTCACAGCAAGGCTTGAAACCGAGATTGTATTTAATTGCTATTTCTGCAATATTAACTGCTGTAAATTTATGATAATTTTCGACAATAGCAGTTGCATCTATCTGAATTTGTCCAGATAAACTCTCAAAAACCAGTCGAGAAAACCTCATATATTCTTTTCTTCTGGAAGTTTTCAGGCTTTCAGTCAAAGTTATTTGATGTTCGGTTAAATTTTGTTTAAATTGATTCATGTTGAAAGGTGGAAGCGACCCACCAATCACGCTAATTACTTAGATTGATGCTGTCCAAGTTTTAGGGGAAGCATTACTCACTGGATTTTTGTTGATATTCAATTGAGATAATCGCCTCGTAAATCTCAAACAATGCTTCAATTGCATCACCCAAAACTAAATCATTAGATGTAGTGAAATATTCACTTTGTTCTAATTTCTGGTATTCTGGCAACGCTGACAGCAGCTTGAGATTTTCCTCACTACCTCGAATAATTGCTTTTATTTGCTCAACTGTTATAGTTTTATTCATGGCTTTACCTGATGTTTTTGAGAAGCATTAACGTTCACTTGGCAACAGCAAAACTTTGTTCTCTAGATAGAGCTTGATTGTTTTCAGTGGAAAGTCAGTCAATATAATTTCCTGCCTAACTAATGGCTTAATTCCTGCATTTGGAGTATCTTCCCAGCAAGTTAAAACAGCATCTTTCCCTGGTTTTGGCTTGATAAATTCATGCTCTTTACCAACGACTAACAACCAGAGTTGAAAATCGTAACTTTGGAGCTTTCTTTGGTAAGAGGCAATAGCATCAATTAGCCAGTATGCCTGCGCCTCATCTGCAAGAAATTTCACTCCATCAGTAAAATGAAACCCTAGAAAGTGTTTGTAATAGCTTTCAGTTCCCGTGAATTGCTGTAGCTGCTGTTCAAGTTTCTGGGCTAGTTCTTCTTGAGCTTGCATGATAAATCCTCAATCATCAAATTCAAAAAGCGACAGCATTAGTTACAAATATTCTATGAAATAATCATCGTCATCCTCTTCAAAATCGTCTAAATCTTCTCTAACTTCTGCCTCGCAGTTTTCACAGACTCCCTCTATACCACCATAAATTACAGCAAATTCAAATCTTTCAACACCACCCCAAAACTGACCACATAGGTAACAAAAACCATGTTCACGAGCGTGTTTAGTGCAGTAATATTCAGGATTTTCTGTCACCCCTGATTCAGTTGGGTAAAAGCATTCTGTAACGTCTGTGCTTTCACAACCTGGATGTTGACATTTACTCATTTCAACTAGATTATTCATCAACTTCCAAAAGTGATGTTTCTTCACTGTTCACACAGACTCTAGAACTGGCACTTTTAGCACCACTGCGTTCTGCCCATTTGATTAATGATTGAATTTGAACCCATGCGATTTGAGACAAGGGAACGCAGCCAGCGATCGCATCTAACAAATCCCCCTCTGTAAATTCCTCCCCCCTGCTAAACCCTTGCTGCATTGCCTCATAAATCACTTGCTCAATCTCCGCGCCTGAGAAATCCCTACCACGAGAGGCGAGTAAGTCAAAATCAAACTCGTTATCAATAACCTGCTGCGGTCTGAGTCTGGAAAGATGAACTCTGAAAATTTGCGATCGCTCTTGTTGATTGGGAAGGTCAAGCCAAAATAGTTCGTCTAACCTGCCCTTGCGTAACATTTCGGCTGGAAGTAGCTCGACATTATTGGCAGTGGCAATGATAAAAACCGGTGCCGTTTTCTCCTGCATCCAGGTGAGTAGTGTTCCAAATACACGGCGGCTAGTTCCAGAATCACCATCAGAACCGTTGGTAATATTGCCAAATGCTTTGTCCAATTCATCAATCATCAAACAGCAGGGAGCGATCGCCTCAGCCAGTCTAATTACCTGCCTCACCCGTGATTCACTTTCACCAACAACCCCCCCAAATAACCGCCCAACATCCAGCCGCAGGAGTGGCAGTTTCCATTCAGCCGCAATGGTTTTAGCCGAAAGTGACTTACCTGTGCCTTGAATACCTGCAAGTAACACCCCTTTAGGAGCGGGTAAACCATATTTTCTAGCCCTATCACTGAAACTTTGACTACGAACTTTTACCCAAGCTTTCAAATTCTCCAAGCCCCCTACAGACTCCAGTCCAGCTTGCACGGGAATAAATTCTAAAATGCCTGTCTCGCATACTGCTTGGCGCTTTTCTTCAATCACGGCAGCGATCGCACTTTCATCAACCTTTCCCGACTTGGCCAAACATTTTGCCAGCACCCGACTGATGCGGCAGCGGCTCAATCCCTGGCAAGCTTTGATTAATTGCTCACGGTCTGGTTCAGTAATCGCGGTTTTCTTGCCAACTAAGTCATTAATGAGGATGGAAATTTCTGTAGCAGTAGGCAATGAGAAATCTACAATCGTAGTTTCTTCACGCAGTTCCAGAGGTAGCCTGAGTTGGTCGCTAAGTAGTACAAGTGTGCGCCTGTCTCGTGCAATGTCCCGCGCCAAATTCTTAATCTCTCGAACCAGAGGCAATTGTGCTGGGGTAATTTGACCGTTGCTGCCAGGGGCAATCAGAGTACAAATGTCTTTTAATACGAATAACGCCACCTGATCCGTTGGAGATTTTGCCACACGCGCC
This sequence comes from Nostoc sp. NZL, assembly GCF_015714705.1. Taxonomy (NCBI): domain Bacteria; kingdom Bacillati; phylum Cyanobacteriota; class Cyanophyceae; order Nostocales; family Nostocaceae; genus Nostoc; species Nostoc sp. NZL. Next base: position 34,983 of record NZ_WBKL01000128.1, read on the forward strand.
AAGGCATTCATCGGGTTGCCCTTGTCCTGTCCAGAATTGTCTGACCAACCACGGGCATAGTCCCAGAAATAAATCTGACCCTTGCGGGATTGGGCGATCGCAATTAATTCTTTCTCTGCTATCTCTTCCTCTGGCGTGACTACGTAAATCAGAGGAAATCTAGCAGCCAGCATCAATTCAAGTTCTGATTTTTCACCAGCTTTACACCCTGCTTTGCTTTGCATACAGCAGTTTCGGCTGTTATGAGGTACAGTAGCAGCAATTAGCAAACCAATTTCTTAAATGTTGAGGATTTATTAAGTCGAGTGCAACTGATATTATTTTATCAACCATTTCTGTTGTAGTTGGAGCAAAACTGCGTAAAAAAGATTTAAGTTGTGACCACCATAATTCAATTGGATTAAAATCGGGAGAATATGGGGATAAACAAAGAACTGAAGCGCCGACAGCTTCAATCATTGGCACAATTGAATCGAGTTTATGTGCGGATAAATTATCCATAACTACCACTGCTCCTGACCATAACTCTGGCACTAGAAACTTCTCAATAAATAATTCAAAAGCTTCGCCATCCATTGAATTATTCATTGTCATTAATGCAACTACTTTTTTAATACTAATTGCTCCAATTACTGTAACTTTTGATCCCCGATAGAAGGGGTTAAGAGAGTAAGCTCTTGTTCCAATTTGTGAACGGGCATGAGTCCTTGTTAAACCAAGTAAAACGCCAGTTTCGTCCAAAAATACTAAATTTTCTGGCTCTATATGTTTGACCTTTTCCCAAAAATCTAATCTTAAATTCAGGACTCTCTCCGTGCCTGCTTGGGTACTCCGCTTTGTTTTTTTTTCCGATTTAATCCTAATTTCTGTAACGCCCGACACATTGCACTTCGACCTACCCAATTACCAGTCTTATCTGCGAATAATTCACATAACTCTATCAATGTTGCATCAGGATGTGATTCAACTAATTCTCTCAACTCTATGTCAGCATTTGTTAGATGACTAAATTGTGGCTTTCCTCGTGGCTTGCATTGTAAGTTTCCTTCAACTTTTTGTTGTTTTACAAGCTTTTGGACTAAACTCTTTGAGACGGAAAATATATTAGCTACTTTCCTGATTGAGATGTTTTTCTGAAGATGTGCCGCAACTATTTTTTCTCGAAAATCGACAGAGTATGACTTCATTTAAAAATATTTATATTTTAATCTAGTGTACCTTATAACAGACGGAAGTGCTGTAACAAAATTGATGATGCCAATCGATGGGCAAGGTATGTCAGCAATATTGTTGGCTTGTCTGCCATCATTACGACTCGACCAACAACGCCAGATGCGCAGCCACTGGCACAAGCACAGCAACAGCCGCGGCAACAGCAACAGGCACAGCTACAGCAACCTCAGCAGACAGTTTATAATCCTCAAGCATTAGGAGAGGGTTATGCAGTGCTAGTAGATTATTACAATCGTCCTGAACTAGTAAATAGTGTGCAGCAAGTAGTGGGAGGTAACGTAGGTTTTGTTTCTTATGGACAACGCCCTTACTTGTTGGCAGTTTATACCACTAACCAAACTGAAGCATACAACACATTGCAGAAGCTGAACAATGGCGGTTTTGTTGGAAGTATAGTAGATAGCCGTAAGGTGATTATGCTGCGCTCAACTGTTCGGTTGTAGTGATATTAAGTTTGCTGAAATACTGATGCGGTCTACCAGGGTGGTAATTTGTCAGCTGACAAATTACCAGTTACCAATTACAAATAGTGGCTCAAACAAAGATTCATTGCCCTAGCTTAATAAGCAGACCTAGCTAACCAATAGATAGTTATACCCAAAGCCGACCCAGCAATTACCTGAACTGGTGTATGTCCTAGTAATTCCTTCAAACGGTCTTGACTAAAGTCTGGTTTTTCATGAAATAATTCATCAATCATTTGATTGAGGATACGAGCTTGCTTACCAGCCGCTTGACGAACTCCCGCCGCATCATACATGACGATGATGGCAAAAACGATCGCAACGGCAAAATCAGGAGATGCCCAACCCAGTGTTTGCCCTACACCAGCGGCTAGAGCTGTAACTAAAGCTGAATGGGCACTGGGCATCCCTCCTGTTGTCACCAAAACACGTACATTCAGTTTGCGATGTTTGATGATCTCGACTACGAGCTTTAGTGCTTGAGCAATTAAACAAGCTACCAGAGCAACCAGCAGCACCCGGTTGTCTAAAATGTTGCCTATGTCCTGCATGGGATTTTGGTTAGGTTAGTAAATATTAGCAGCAGTTGTCGGTTGAGGAAACATTTAGATTCAACCCAAAATCCAAAATTAACCTAGTACATCATGGCGGAAACAGACCAATGATTCAAAATAGCCTAAAAGCTGATCAAATAAGCTTTTGGAATTTTGAATGAGTGAATTCCGCTGGGCGGTAGTAGTACAGTATGGTGTAAATAAACCACCCATTCCAAATCAATAAAACGCTTGCGGTATAGGAATTACAAATTCCGCAAAGCTGTACTAGTTATTGCGGCTGATAATAAAATGAGCGATCGCTTGGAGTGTCTTGGCTCTCTCCCCAAATGGTTCTAATTCCGCACAAGCTGCTTTAACTAGCTCTTGGGCTTTTGAGCGCGATTCCTCAAGTCCCCAAAGGCTGGGATAAGTCACTTTCTTCGCTTTTTGGTCTTTACCAGCTGTTTTGCCTAATTGCTCTTGAGTAGAAGTGATATCCAGAATATCATCTATGATTTGGAATGCTAGCCCAATATTTTGAGCATAACGGGTCAGTCGTTGTACATCTTCAGGTGATGCCCCAGTTATGATCCCGCCACAAACTACGCAGGCTTCCAAAAGAGCGGCCGTTTTGTGTTTATGAATGAAATTTAGCGTTTCTAGGGAAATATCTGATTTACCTTCCGACTCTAAATCGACTACTTGACCGCCGACCAAACCAGCTGCTCCCAGCGCCCGACCAAGACGGACAACTACCTGCAAGACTAGCTCTCTCTTAACACTTTGGGGGGTTTGAAGGGCAACAAACTCAAAGGCGAGAGCCAACAAGCCATCTCCAGCCAAAATCGCCACATCATCGCCATAGACTTTATGATTTGTCAGCTTCCCACGACGGTAATCGTCATTATCCATCGCTGGGAGGTCGTCATGAATCAACGACATTGTATGGATCATTTCCACAGCACAAGCCGTTGGCATGGCCATTTCGATGGTTCCACCCATCATTTCACAGGTAGCAAGGCAAAGAATGGGACGTACACGCTTGCCTCCAGCTAATAACGAGTAGCGCATCGCCTCATAAATCTTTTCTGGATAAATGATGGGGATAGCCTGATCTAAAGCATTATCACAAAGCTTTTGTCGCTCTTTCAGATAAGCTGCTAAGTTAAACGTGGCTTCCTCTGGTGGTGTCTTTTGAACGTTATCAGTTGCTACCATTCTTAAGTTCCTGACATTTTGGGATTTTTGTCTTATACGTCACAATTTTAAGGTGCTGTGGCGCTGAAAAAATGAAGAGTTGGGAGTTAGGAGTTAGGAATTAAGATTAATAACTCTTAACTCATCACTCCTCACTCCTCACTCTCTTACCGCCCTGGAATAGCTGGCAAATGTATTTTGCAACAATATGGCGACAGTCATAGGGCCAACACCACCAGGAACGGGGGTGATAAATTCTGCTACAGCAGCTGTTGATTCAAAGTGGACATCGCCAATTAAGCGACTTTTGCCACTAGGATCGGTGACGCGATTCATTCCCACATCTACCACAACAGCGCCCGGTTTCACCATATCAGCAGTGATCAGTCCGGGACGACCTACTGCTGCAATTAGAATATCAGCATTTTGGGTGATGGTTTTGAGGTCATGCGATCGCGAGTGAGCGATCGTAACTGTGGCATCACCTTCTAGGAGCATCAGTGCCATCGGCTTACCTACCAAAATACTGCGTCCCACCACTACTGCCTGTTTTCCCTGCAAGGGAATTTCATATTCTTCTAAAAGCCGCATCACACCAGCAGGGGTGCAGCTGCGTAAACCAGTTTCTCCCCGTACTAGTCGCCCCAAGTTAACTGGGTGCAGTCCATCAGCATCTTTATCGGGATCAATTTGATGTAGCAGAGCCACAGCATCCAAGTGGTTAGGTAAGGGCAGCTGCACAAGAATTCCATCCACCCGTTCATCGTGGTTTAGTGCAGCGATTACCTCTTCTAACTCTTCAAAGGTAGTTTGGGCGGGAAAATGCTTACCAAAAGAGGCGATGCCAACTTTAGCGCAGGCTTTTTCTTTATTACGCACATAAGCTGCTGACGCTGGATTATCGCCAACCATCAGCACTGCTAAACCAGGGGGTCGTCCAATTTTTGGTTGTAATTGTGTAATGGCAACAGAAAGTTCTTGCTGAATTTTTGCAGCTAAAGCTTTGCCATCAAGGAGTTTGGCCGTTTTTGTTTCCATGAGAATTCCCAGCTATATTCGCCATTCTGTCAAAATTCAGCCGCTTCTGATCTAGGCGGAGTCAACAGTCTAAAATCCAGAGTTAAAATATTGATTTTTGACTCTTGACTTTTAACTACTTTTGTGATCCTGCTTGATGTCGTAGCGTTTTTCTCACAGTAAATCCATAATGTTTATTTTCTCAGATCAATGGCGTTATCTGAAGAATAAAGAATTAAGGATGAAACTCAGAACATTTTTTGCTCTGTTGAGAGTGTGTTTCTGAAAGCGCAGAGAATAGTATAGATGGGAACAGACCTGATGAAACTGGCGACAAAGCAAGCAGTGAAGCAAAAATTTGCTCAATCGGTGGCTTTCATGCAACAAACAAGAAATTTGTCCCTTTCGTTCTTGTACGGGCACGGTATGATTCCCTACCGCTTGGGGCTGATTTTTTTATTGGTGGTAGGACTTTGTAGTTGTGGTAATTTAACTTCGTCTGGCTTGAATAGGAGTAATTTCAAAATTGGTAGCAATGTCACCCCAATTCGAGAAATTAAACCAGAACAAGACAATCAGGCTATAGTTTACATCCAAGGTCAGGTGGAAAAGCAAGCTCCTCTGATGAAGCAGTGGGCTTATCAAATTAATGACTCGACTGGCAAAATTTGGGTTGTCACCAATCAAAAGAATCTGGTCGAGGGGGCACAAGTGGTCATTAAAGGGAAAGTTCGCTACCGAAGTATCCCCTTAGCTGGGAAAGAATTGGGGGAAGTTTATCTAGAAGAAGAGTAATCAGGAATTAAAAATGAACATATGAACAATAAACCGGTGCATGTAGCGATCGCAATTCTCTACCAAAATAACAAGTTTCTCATGCAACTGCGCGACAACATCCCCGGTATTCTCTACCCTGGTTACTGGGCACTATTTGGCGGTCATATCGAACCTGGTGAAACGCCAGAGGTAGCTGTGAAGCGAGAAATCTTAGAAGAAATCGGCTACAACCTACCACCCTTTGGGGAATTTGGCTGTTATCCCGACGAAAGAGTAGTCCGTCATGTCTTTCATGCACCACTCTTAGTGGAATTAAATCAACTGGTTTTGACTGAAGGATGGGATATGGGGTTATTGACCCCAGAAGATATCCACCAAGGTAACTGTTATTCGCAAAACGCTGGTGAAGTGAGACCTTTGGGGAATATGCATCAACGAATTATGTTGGATTTTATAGAGACAAACCAATAAACCTAGTTTATCCCTGCTTGCGCATATTGCAATTGCAGCATGATCTCCTAGATGACGATATGCTTTTTCATAAATCCAAACTGAAGCCAAAATTAAGTTAGAACTCTTGTGGAGTCATCACTAATGCAATCAGCAAACAAACTACCGCGATGGTTAACTATAGGATTGGCATTTCCCATTGCTATTCTCAACGGTTGGCTATTACTCCAGGTTATACAGTACTTTCAACCCTTGGTCAGCATTATTGCCGCCGCCATTCTACTAGCTTTTGTCTTGAACTATCCAATCCAGTTTCTCCAAGAACAAGGGGTGAAACGCAACCTAGCGATCGGGGGAGTGTTACTTTTAACTGTAGTGGTTTTAGTAGCTTTAGGCATCACCTTGGTTCCCCTGATTATCCAACAGCTTAACGAGCTAGCGAATATCTTGCCTAGTTGGATTGATTCTGGTACTCAGCAGTTGCAAGCTTTCCAAGATTGGGCGTTAAGTCAACAACAGCTTCCCATTAATTTAAGTGGTTTATTTACCCAAGTTCTTGAACGATTATCTAATCAACTGCAATCCTTCACTGGTAGAATTCTTGGTTTTGCCGTCGATACTATTGGTATTGTCCTCAACGTGTTGCTGGCGGTAGTTTTGACTATCTACCTAATATTGAACGGCGAACGTCTTTGGGATGGAATTTTTCAGTGGTTTCCCCATAACATTGGGTTAAGAGTACGGGAATTACTGCGAGAGGATTTCCACAATTACTTTATTGGTCAAGCAACATTGGGAGCTGTGTTGGGGGTGACAATTACACTGGCATTTTTGGCGCTGCAAGTTCCCTTGGCTCTGCTTTTTGGCATCGGTATTGGTTTATTTTCTCTTTTCCCCTTTGGTACAGGAGTAGGTATTGCCATAGTAAGTTTGTTGGTGGCGCTGCAAAACTTTTGGTTAGGAGTTGAAGTCTTAGGTGTAGCTGTTGCCATCGACCAAGTTAATTCTAACTTTATAGCACCTAGAATTCTCGGTAATTTGACTGGTTTAAATCCCGTGTGGGTGGTAATTTCTTTGCTGTTGGGGGCAAAATTGGGAGGAGTGCTGGGCTTGTTAATTGCGATCCCTATTGCTAGTTTTATCAAAGATACAACAGATAGCTGGCGGGCTGGAGAGTTTAATAAGATAGATGATATCGTGTCAGAACCTGTAAAGCTCACTAGTGAAACAGCAGGAACTTATAGTTAAAATTCAATATCTAAGTGAAGGAAAACTGACAATATTGACTATTTCTAAAAATATCTATCCCTTGCTTATTACTTGTTTTTTTAAGCTTGTTAATAATTAAGTGGAACGGGAATTTTAATAATAAACTCAGTCCCTTTGCCAAAAGCCGACATGCATTGCAGTTGACCACCGTGTTTTTCTACAACAATCTGATAGCTGATAGATAAACCTAATCCTGTTCCTTTACCAACAGGTTTAGTGGTGAAAAAGGGATCAAACAATCGGTTTTGGATGCTCTCTGGGATTCCCGGGCCATTATCGGAAATACGAATCATTACTTGCTTGTCATCAGTGAGTTGAGTATGAATGCAAATTTTGCCTTTATCCCTTAGCGATGAAGTAGGTGCTTCGCCTTCGCGCAGGGTATGGCTAATGGCTAATGACTCTTCTATCGCATCAATGGCATTCGCCAAAATATTCATAAACACCTGATTAAGTAATCCAGCGTAGCACTCAACTTGCGGAATATCACCGTATTCCTTAATTATGTTTATGCTTCCACCGAATTGGTTATTTTTAAGACGACTTTGTAAAATTAACAGGGTGCTATCAATACCTTCATGAATATCAACTAATTTTTTCTCAGATTCATCAAGACGAGAAAAATTTCGTAAGGAAAGAATGATTTGCTCGATTCGTTTGGTGCCAACCTCCATAGAGGTGAGAAGATGGGGGAGATCAGTACTTAAAAAATCCAGTTCAATTTGTGCGATCGCAGTTTTAATATCCGCTTCTGGTTCAGGATAACATTGTTGGTATAATCCAATGAGATTGAGTAGATTTTGGCTGTATTCGATTGCGTGAACAAGGTTACCAGCAATAAAGTTGACGGGGTTATTGATTTCATGTGCAATACCAGCAACGAGTTGTCCTAAGGCAGCCATTTTTTCATTCTGGATTAATTGCGTATAGTTCTGTTGAAGATCACGAAAACCTACTTTAGCGACTCTAGATTGTTCCTCTACTTCCTTTAATTCAACAAGTGTTAAGACATGAATTTGAGAGTAAGCTAAGAGTAATTGATGAAAATCGACGAGCTTATATTTTCCAGACGAAGTTTTCACTAAAATCGGCTCATAAGCAATTTGAGGTGATTGTTGCAAAGTTGCCTGAGTGGCATTGACAATGAGCATATCTTCAGAAAATGCTAATATCTCTTGCTGGAAAAACTTGTAAAGAATTTTAATTGGTCTTATAGAAAATAGTGCCAAACTATAGGTTTGACTCATATGCTCAAAAAATTTCCGCCGCGAAATCATCCCCACATACTGTTGATTATTATTTAGAATAATTCCCGGCAGTAAAGGCTCTTGCTTAAAGAGCATAGCTAAATCATTACCTGGACGCTCTACTTCGATGTGAACCTGCCAACAGGGTAATTCTTGCAAAGTTGACTCTAATCGCAAGTTTGACTCATTAGCATTTGTCATGCCACCCATAGTCAGCATACTCTCAAGCCTTGACTGCTGAGATAATATTTCTGGTAACATCTTGAATATCCGTCTCTATAATTTCAAAGTTCATCAATCGTTACAAACTTATGTTTCCCAAATTGCGACCCAAAATTCACAAAGCAGATATGGGAATATAAAGTACTTCAGGAAATCCAATACTTTTCTGACTGCGTACACATTTAGCGGTGAGGGGGTAGCAGTCTTCTCGGTTCGCACTACGTCTCGCAGAGAAGGGGAGACGCTAAGAGCGATAACGAGTCTTGTCTACGATACACCAAGAGGGAACGAGTGTCAGGGCTTATCATTAGACATCGCTTCTTCACGAGCATATTTTTAACATAGGATAAAAAAACTCTGAGCGGTCGGCAAAAAAAGAATGAAGTACAAATTTCTCATACTTCATTGCTTTATATTGAATCAATTATCTATTGTTTTCAATGAGTTACTACAAACAATATTAGCTGTCCCAAAAAAAGGTTAAGATTTAACCTTTTCTATTGATGTTGTCTTTTTCTTCAAGATCCAAGCAAGACCACAAGCAAAAAGAGTAGCACCTAAGTTTGTAGGCTCAGGTACTTTTCTATAAGACACTTTACCAGAAAAAACTTCAGTATTTGGTGAAGTCCTAGAAAAAATTGTAAAATCCTCACCAATAATTTCGTAACTTCTAGAATTTGAAGGATTAGCTTTTTGTCCCATTGGTTCTATGCAAACTCACAGGTAAACGATGTAAGTTAATTTAGATTAATTGTAATTAGAAACATTGCAATTTTTTTATTAACCCTTGGATAACCCAATCTTTACTTATTGCTATAACAGAATGTGCTAAACACTTATCCTGTAATACTTCTTAAGCTTGCCATTATTTATCATGGAATCTAATCGCCCATTACAGCTAAATCGCCGCCAGTTTTTGCTCCATTCAACTATCACAGCAGGTGGAATTATTGCCACAAATTTTGTATCCAAATCACAAGTTTTTGCTCAAGCGCCTGCAATCATCACCTCCGATAAAATGCGTCCTGCGATACCTTATGGCGTAGCTAGCGGAGATATCTCCAACGATAGCATCGTCATTTGGAGTCGCAGCGATCGCCCTGCAAAAATGGTAGTAGAATATTCTACCAGCGAATCTTTTCGCAATGTGCGGCGAGTTGTGGGGCCCAATGCTTTAAAACATAGCGACTTTACAGCACGACTTTATCTGAGGAACCTGCCACCAGACCAACAATTATTTTATCGGGTAATCTTCCAAGATTTAGATTATAAAGGCACTTACAGCGCTCCTTTTCGTGGCAGTTTCCGAACTCCTCCAAAATATGGACGAGATATATTCTTTGTTTGGGGTGGCGACACTGCCGGTCAGGGATGGGGGATTAATCCTGATTTCGGTGGGATGAAAATTTACGAAACTATGCGCCAACTTAATCCCGACTTTTTCATTCATTCTGGCGATAATATTTATGCAGATGGCCCGATTCAATCACAAGTAACTCTAGACGACGGCACTATTTGGAGAAATATCACTACACCAGAAAAATCAAAAGTAGCAGAAACTCTCACAGAATTTCGTGGCAACTATATATACAATTTGCTGGATGAAAACATCAAGCGTTTCAACGCTGAAGTTCCCATATTGGCACAGTGGGACGACCATGAAACTACAAATAATTGGTATCCTGGGGAATTTCTTATCAACGATGACCGCTACACAGTTAAGGATGTTAACTTGCTAGCCCAAAGGGCAAGACAAGCATTTTTAGAATATCTACCTATTGGGTATGCAACTGAAAATCCAGATAAAGCAAGAATTTATCGCTCTTTCAACTATGGCCCGTTATTAGATATTTTCATGTTGGATGAACGCACCTATCGGGGACCAAACACGCCTAATCGTCAGCCAGTGTCAAGTAAAGAAACAGAATTTTTGAGCAGACAACAAGTGCAATGGTTGAAAAGACAATTGCTCTCATCAAAAGCAACATGGAAAGTAATTGCTAGTGATATGCCCTTAGGACTAATAGTTAGAGACGGTAGCACGGACTTTGAAGCTTGGGCTAACGGAGATGGCCCAGCTTTAGGAAGAGAACTAGAACTTGCCGATTTATTACGATTTATTAAAAACAAGAATATTCAGAATGTTGTTTGGTTAACTGCTGATGTCCATTATGCAGCAGCCCACTATTACGACCCCAGTAAAGCGCAATTTACCGACTTTAAGCCTTTTTGGGAGTTCGTCGCCGGGCCTCTTAACTCTGGCACATTTGGGCCAAACCAGTTAGAAAATACTTTTGGCCCACAATTGATATTTCAAAGCCTTCCTCCAGGTACAAAAGCAAATCGGCCCCCAAGCGAAGGTTTGCAATTCTTTGGAGGAGTTAAAATTGATAGAAATACAAAAGTGATGACAGTAACACTGCGTAACTTGCTAGGAGAAACTCTTTACAGTGTAGATTTGCCTCCAGAAAAATAAGTTACTAAAAGTGGAGCGGAATATAGCCAGTTAGATAGAGTAATTACGCAATTTTTTACTCTGTCTGCTGGCTATGTTGTTTCTTTGCTGAGATATTCAAGAAGAAAAAATCTGCGCTGCTGGATGACGGTATGATTGAATCACGCATCGAGTTCGGATTATGCGAAGGCTGAGTTATAAAATTCAGTAATGGAATAAGACCTTGACCCCGTACTAGGAATATCAACCCATGCTAATTTTGAAAAGAGTTCCTTGGGTGTCCCTGGCGCTAGTACTGCTGAGTTACAGTACTTTGGGCTGGGTAATATCTGAAACGCGTGCTCCTCTGTTTGTGTGGCTGGTGACTGTGGTTGCTATCTTGATTTTAATAGTAGCACTGACCACTCCTTGGCCGAAAATGACATATTACTTCAGTATTTTGCTTAAATCAAATACTAGGTCTTTCGGCATTGCCGTCTTAGCAGCTTTCTTATTTTTTATTATGATTGCCTGGTTTCGGGTATTTCTTGATACTTTACTGATCATTTCGGCGACTATATTAGTCAGGATAGATTTTCAAATAGCAGGTCTTAGGGAAGGGTTAGCCTTTTGGACTGCATCTATCTTTTCATTGACAGGTTTGGCCTTGGGTGCGCTAATCTACAAGTTAATATATTCCCAAATTTCGCTAACGTTTTGAAGTATACCCAAAAAGGCTAGCGATGCCTTCTCTAGGAGACGCTACGCGAACGGTGGGCCGCACCAACGCTTCAGAACCAGTATTACTTACCCACAACTTCCTTTTTACCTCCGATTCCCGGCTTCTTAAAAAAGCCGGGAATCTTGTTCTTCAATACTTGGGTTCAAAATGCAGGCTGTTCAAACAGCAGTAGAGAAAGGAAAAAATCCATGATAAAAATTGATACCCAACTAGTAACAACTGCTTTGGTTGCAGATTCTCCTACTTCCTTTGCTCCCCCTTTTGTAGTTAAACCCCAACTACAGCCAATCACAGCAACCAGCACTCCAAAAATAAACCCTTTTAGCAAAATAATAAACAAATCTGATGGTTCTAAAAAATTTCTGACTGATTCTAAAAATATTTCGGGAATAATTTTGTAAAACTGTGAAGCAGCAAAAACTCCGCCGATGATGCCTGTAACTAAAGCCAAAATTGTCATCAAAGGCACCATCAAACAACAAGCAATTACTCTAGGAAGTACTAGATAATCAATTGGATCAGTTTTGAGCATATAAAGTGCATCAATTTGCTCTGTGACTCGCATTGCACCTATTTCTGCTGCAAAAGCAGAACCTACTTGTCCCGCCATAATACTAGCGGTCAAAATTGGAGCTAATTCTCTGCAAAAAGCTAAGGCAAAAGCACCTCCCACAGCATTGACAGCACCAAATCGCACTAATTCCCTCGCTGTCTGAATAGTAAAAATCATTCCTGCAAAACCGCTGACAAGCAGAACTGGAGAGATAGAACCTGGCCCAGCAGTAACCAGATGTTGCAGAATCTTGCGATAGTAAGTTTTTCCCTGAAGAAAATGTAGCCACACTTGACCGAAAAGCAGTACTGCCGCAAAACAGCGTATAATCTCAGATTGCTCGAAATTTGTTTTTATTCGCAATTTTATTGTCCTTAAGACTGGCTTTTTTTGCACATATATTATGTCAATTCTCCAAAATAAGACTACAGATACAAATGGTGGAAACCCAGCCAGATGTAATCTGACTTTCTCAATTACATAGACGCAGTTTCCTGTAGGGTATTACGAATTGGTATTAGGGTATGGTACATGAACAGACGCACTAGATGTTTACCCTCAAAGTTGAGGAGGTGTTTAGGCATGGTTCAACTCAAAGGGTTTAAATATTTAATAATATTTCCAAATAATGTAATGTTAAATAATTTTTTATGAACAACATAAAAACCGTAGTCTTTGTGTTATTTTTGATACTAGCTTTAAGCGTAGCACACCCAGCTTTTGCATCTGTATGCCGCAATTACAATGTCTACGAGGGGCTACATCACAAGATTTGCATTCTCAGTATCAACCGAAGTGCTAAAAATTATTGGGAATACAGGGCAACCATTAGTGTAGATGGAGTAAAAAGACCCACTGAGGTTTATAATTGTCGCGAACGAGTCAAGGTTCAACAAGGTGGAACAATTTTGCCCTTTGAGCAAAACGACCCTGGTGAGATGATATGCAGTTTTTTTAATTCTTCTCGGCGGTAAACACACACCAGATAATAAAGATCGTAAAACCTAGATAGGCGAATACTGTTAGCCATTCTTGCCAGCTACCAAATGCATTATTCATCAGCAAAATTCGGAAAATTAATATTTCTCAATCCTACACGCTGAGGCTGCCAGTTGCTTGCTGTATTTTGGAAGATAAAGGCTATGCAAAAATTCTTAGCTAATTTTCTGGAATCGATATCATTGGGATGGTAGTACATATTAGAGCATCGATATTATACTTAACCTCTATAACTAACCTTCGGGGAATATAGCCCCATTGTTTACGCTTCAAAACCCGGTTTTAACGACCGGGTTTTTGATGGGTAATACCAATTCTCTAAGAAACTCCACCAAATCAGACTTGGCGAGACAATGGAATTTTGCCACTTGTTCTATGCAACTTCACAGGTAATCAGTATAAGTTCGTAGTCAAAACTTTAATTATTATCTTTTAACCACTAAAGTGATTACAACAAACCCTCAAAACTAGCTTTAGCACTTCCAATACGGTTTGCTTAAGGGAAGAGACGCGATAAATCGCCGTCTCTACAAAGGACTGATTATTGTAAAGACGGCGATTTATCGCGTCTTTACAATCTATAACTTTCATCAAAAAACCTTATCCGAACTATATTGCTAGCACTCTTATAGCGGTTCTCGTTTAGGTGAGGTATACCCGTAGGGGCACGGCACTGCCCATTGGTGTCAACTTAAGCTAAAAGCCTTTTCAAATCTCGTTTCCAGCCTTTGGGCTGGAAATGCTATTCCTGGCGGCTCTGCCGCCAGCAAGGGAGGCGGAGCCTCTAAGACGGCATTCCCAGTCGGAGACTGGGAACAAGACAACGAGACAATATCTAAAAGCTGCTTCTAGGATGGGTTTCACCTTAAGTTGACACGTATGGGCACTGCCGTGCCCCTACACCTGGCGATATAATGTTGTACCGCATCTGAGTGGGAACCGCTATAAATACAGTTAAAAATACTTAGAGACGAAATTTTCACGGTTCTAAAAAACTTTGCAAAGGAATTCAAACTTTCACATTAGTACAGCACGGATACAGCCAGCTATCACCTCTATTAAGCAAACAAGGGGCAAAAGCAATTGTTAAGGGTAAGCAAGCTTCCACCACAGTGTACTAGAAGCAATATTGTTGATTTAGAGTGAAATAGGATATTAGTTGAAAATGATGCAAGATGTGAAAGTCGAATATTATTTGTGAGATTTTAACGAACAGATTCAAAAATTACTGTCGTCAATATTAAGCAAAGGAGAACAAGTCCACACCGAAAAATAATCCAATATAAAATAAAGGGTAGTAGACTCATAGCAATATGCGATCCTCCGAAAATAGCTGATAAAACGTAAGCGATCGCTAGACCAAATAATGCCAATAAAAAATATTTAATGAACTTGGATGTCAAACGAAATAACAAGCTGTGACGATTTGTAGTCATATTTTTCTCCTGATAGTTGAATAAAAAAATAACAGGGTTGATGTAGTACCAATAAGCACTATATCAACCCTGCTGTAGTCTTTTTCTAGACTCTCTTGGGCTGGGAAACTATTCACTTGTTAACCCCAATAACGAAAACAATTTTTTACTGTTTCTCTAAACCTTGAGGTGAAATCAGTGGCTGTTGTTGATTAATAGTTAGAATAATCAGCAAAAAACAACCAAACTCAGTCCCTATCCAACAATTCAGATACCATCCAGCCAAATATCGGCGCGGTATTTCCCTTCTTGCATCGAGAAAAGTCCAGTCTGAGTAGTCCAAACCCCTTCTTTAACAATTCTCTCAATCCCACTCGAAAGCGATCGCGATAGATAGATACCTGACTTTGCGTATCTGTTGTATCTGTCGGTAACTCCTCTAAATACCTATTTAGATCCGCATGAACGCAACGAAAAGAACCTCGGAAAGAGATGACACGCAGCTCAAACTCTTCGGTTCCGATCTTGCGGATAGTCACTTCAATTATTCCATCCTTGCAAGTGTGACAGGCAAGAATATCTTTTTCAAGCAACTCAAAGAATTCCTGAGCAGAATTTGAAGTTTCAGGTGTTGGCATAGTGTGGGGTACCTCAGTGCTAGTTACTTCAGCTATCCTCGCGGTTCACACCTAATTTGTTATCGATTTTACATTTATTGTTATAGATTCTACATTTACTTTATTAATATTGTCAATCTAGTTGATAACCTAAATTGACAAGTTGATAATTTAGAGTATAGTTAGTAGTGTCTTGTCAATACGCTTTTCTGTAAAATGCTAGGCGATGTCTACGACGGGCTACGCTAACGCGCAGGACTGGAGACTGGGAAACCTTATAAATAAATTTATAGAGGTTGCGGTTGAGTCCAATACAGACCTAACCTTCAACCCCTTCCCTACCTCTCCCAATACGGTTCGGTTAAGGGAAGAGACGCGATAAATCGCCGTCTCTACAAAGGACTGATTATTGTAAAGACGGCGATTTATCGCGTCTTTGTGATCTATAACTTTCATCAAAAAACCTTATCCGAACCGTATTGAACCCTCTCCTATGAGGAGAGGGAAGTGGAAAAACTTTTATTGCTGGAACAGGAGTAAAATTCAAAACCTCTCTCCTGCTTGGAGAAAGAGCAAATGTAAAATTTAGGTCAGGGTCGATTTCATCTTCTCCCGTTTTATCTGCCCATTGATGACTGGATAAAGCAATAGAAATATACCTCACATATCGATAAATAGTTTTGGCTGGAGAAATTTACTTCATGACGGAAATTCCTGAAAGTTTCTTGAGAGCGGTTGCAGCTGAACACAATGTATCTGAGGCTGAGGTAAGTGCCTTACTTCTAGCTTTAGCTGGCCAAACGGCAGAGTCTATTGCAACTACTCTTGAAATTAGTGCAGCAGCAGTGCGGAAGCGGCTTGGTTCGGTTTACCAAAAGTTTGACATTGCTGGGAGTACTCCTGGGAAATTAGAGGTGATCAGGAGTATCTTCCAGGAAAGATATCAGTTATCAACAGTAGTTAATGCTTCATCCTGTTATGATTTTGGCGAAGCGCCGGATGTCCCCGTTTTCTTTGGGCGTGAGTCGGAGTTAGAGGTTTTAGAGCAATGGGTAAACAAAGATCGTTGTCGGCTTATAGCCATATTTGGTATGGGGGGAATTGGCAAAACAGCGTTATCTATTAAGCTGGCACAGAAAATTCAGGGACAGTTTGAGTATGTTATCTGGCGATCGCTACGTCATGCACCCTCTGTTAAGGAGATTTTTGCAGACCTGATTGAGTTTTTTTCCAAAAAGAATGAGCCTAAAGAAGTAGGAATTTCGCAATTGATTGCCTATTTGCGGAAACATCGCTGTTTATTGGTACTAGATAATGTAGAGTCAGTCCTGCTTGGAGGCGATTATGTTGGACAATATCGAGAAGGATATGAAGAATATGGAGAACTTTTCCGCCAAGTTGGGGAAGTGCCTCATCAAAGCTGTTTAGTCTTAACCAGTCGTGAAAGTCCCAAAGAAATTGTCACCCTAGAAGGAAACAATCTTAAAGTTCAATCCTTGCAGCTAAGTGGGCTAGAAAATATCGCCGCAAAAAGCATATTTGTGGGTAAAGGTGATTTTTTAGGTTCAGAAAAAGACTGGAACAAATTAATTAATCAATATGCAGGTAATCCTTTAGCTTTAAAAATCGTTTGTAATACAATTCAAGAAGTCTTTGGTAGCAATATATCAGAGTTCATTAGTTGTGATATTTCCGTGCTTTTTGGAGATATTCGCAATCTATTAGAACAACAGTTTAATCGACTATCAAATTTAGAAAAAGAAATTTTATACTGGCTAGGAATTAATTGCAAACCCACTTCTTTTGTAGAATTACAAGCAGATATTATTTCAACAACATCACAGCCAGAATTAATTGAAGCTTTAGAATCACTACGACGGCGATCGCTAATTTTTAACGAGAAGGGTTTGGCGAAATTCATGCTCCAAGCTGTGGTTATGGAGTATATAATTAGCCAATTTGTTAACCAAGTTTGCGAAGAAATTATTTCCGAAATTAATCTAGAAAATATTTCCTTATTAAAGAGCCATGCTTTACTCAAAGCGCAAACCCCAGGAAAGATTAGAAATGCCCAAATTCGTTTAATTTTAGAACCAGTTGCTGAAAAAATAATTAATACATTTGGCAACAAACATCGGATTAAAAAACATCTATTAAAAATCATAGAATTACTACAAGTCAATACCCCTTTGACATCTGGCTATGCTGGCGGTAATATTATTAACCTCCTTTGTCATCTGGGAATTGATTTAAATGGATGTGATTTTTCCAATTTAAAGATATGGCAAGCATACCTAATAAGTGTGAAATTGCATAATGTCAACTTTGCTTACTCTGACTTATCTAAGTCTGTATTTACAGGAATATTCGATAGTATTTTGTCAGTGGCATTTAACCCTATAAATGGAGAAATTGTCGCTACAGGTGACGCTGATGGTCGGATTAGCTTTTGGCAAGCTACATATGGTGAGCAACTGTTTCATTGGAAGGCACATGCTAACTGGGTAAGAACTGTTGCCTTTAGTCCCGATGGTAAAACTTTAGTAAGTAGTAGTGATGACCATACTGTAAAACTATGGGATGTTGATAGCCAAAAACACCTCATGACTCTTGAGGAACATACTAGCTGGGTCAGGTCTGTTGCCTTTAGTCCTGATGGCAAAATTGTCGCCAGTGCTAGTAGCGATAAAACCATTAGACTTTGGGATTTAAGTAACCAACAATGCTGGAAAATTTTAAAGGGACATAGTTACTTCGTTCGTTCTGTTGCCTTCAGCCCTGATGGAAAAATACTCGCCAGTGGTAGTGCTGACCAAACTGTGAAGTTATGGGATGTGAAAACAGGTAAATGTTTCAAAACTCTGGAGGGACACACCAAATTAGTCCAATCTGTGGTTTTTAGTTCTGATGGTGAAATACTTGCTAGTTGTAGCGAGGACAAAACTGTGAAACTCTGGGATGTTGAAACAGGGAAATTATTAAAAACTTTGGAAGGACACACCAATTTGATTCATTCTATAGCCTTGAGTCCGATCCCCTCTGCACAAGGAGGAGGAATCATGGCCAGTTGTAGCGACGACAAAACTGTGAAACTCTGGGATGTTGAAACAGGGAAATTATTAAAAACTTTAGAAGGGCATAGTAATTCTATTCAGTCTGTTGCATTTAGTCCTGACGGGAAAACACTCGCCAGTGGTGGCTATGACAAAACCGTTCGGTTCTGGGACATTGAGACTTATCAATGTATCCAAATTTTGCAGGGATACACCAATTGGGTACACGATCTAGCCCTAAGTCCAGATGGGAAGATAATTGCTAGTAGCAATGATGATAAAACCGTTAGGCTGTGGGATGTTCAGACTGACCAATGTATCAGCACTTTAGAAGGACATGCTGGCCGCCTCTGGTCTGTTGCTTTTAGCCCGCTTCCTGGTGGACTATTAGCTAGCGGTGGTGATGACCAAACCATCCGCTTTTGGGATACTCTGAGTGGACAGTGTGTGAAAGTTTTGCAAAATAGCGATCGCATTCGCTCTATTGCTTTTAGTCATGATGGTCAAATTCTGGCTAGTGGTAGTGTTGACTGCAACATCAAGCTATGGAATATTCGGACTGGCCAATGCTTTGAAACTTTACAGGGACATACAAATTGGGTGCAGTCTGTCAGTTTTAGCCCTGATGGTGAAATCCTCGCCAGTGGAAGTGATGATAAAACATTGCGCCTATGGAATGTTTATACAGGGGAATGTATTCGGGTTTTGGAAGGACATACTATGCTAATTTGGTCTGTTGCTTTTAGCCCACTTCTCCCTTCACAAGGGCAATTTGGAGGGTTATTAGCTAGTGGCGGTGATGACAAAACAGTCCGGCTATGGGATGTTCAGACTGGCGAATGTCGCAAAACTTTAGTCAATAATGATTGGATACGTTCTGTTGCTTTTAGTCCTGATGGTAAGATTATTGGCTGTGCTTGTGTTAATCACACTGTAGAAATTTGGGATGTTGACACAGGTAAACGTCTAATTATTTTGCAAGGACATAATAATTGGGTTCGTTCTGTTACCTTTAGTTCGGATGGAACTTTGTATAGTGGTTCCCAGGATGGAGCTATTAAGCAATGGAATGTCAAAACTGGAGAGTGTATCAAAACACTCATGTCAAAAAGACCTTATGAAGGAATGAATATCAAGGGGCTATCTGGTCTAGGCGAAGAACAAAAAAATACACTTAAAGAATTGGGTGCTATTGAAGATTAATCTGTTAATTAAAAATAATCATGATGCTATTTAATTGCACTCTTATATATAAATGTGTATTAGTTTCTTATTGTTGAAGATCATGATTTTTTTTATAAGGATTGCCATTATGCCAAATTATATCGGTTGGATGATTTTTCAAAACAATATGACTCATACTATTGCAAAATGTCACCATAGTTGCTAGATACTTCCAGTATTTTTATTTAAATTAAAATAATAATTAAATGTCGCAACTTAACCCTAAAAAAATTCAGTTATATGAAATTAAAGATATAGATCGGCTTCCGCAACTGCAAAAACTTTCAACAGCAGACCGCTTGGCAATGAAAGCAGTTGCCCAAGTATTGCCGTTCCGTGTCAATAATTACGTAGTAGAGGAACTGATTGACTGGGAGAATATTCCCGATGATCCCATCTTTCGCCTTACCTTTCCTCAAAAAGAAATGTTGGCTCCTGAATCTCTAGACAAGGTTATTTGGCATCTGCAAAATTCTACGCCAGAAGAACTGCGTCAGGTAGTAAATACAATGCGATCGCAACTCAATCCCCATCCAGGCGGACAGGCAGAACATAATATTCCCACTTTAGATGGAAAACAAGTACCAGGAATTCAACATAAATATCCCGAAACAGTCTTGATTTTTCCGACAGCAGGTCAAACTTGTCATGCATATTGCACATTTTGTTTCCGTTGGCCGCAGTTTGTGAAGATGGACGGAATGAAATTTGCTACCCGTGAATCAGGAATTTTCCAAGAGTATCTCCGCCAACATCAAGAAGTCACAGATGTTTTAATTACTGGCGGAGATCCAATGACAATGAAAGCTAGACATCTGGCTTTATATATTGAACCACTGCTAAATTCTGATTTTGAACATATCCGGACAATTCGGATTGGTACTAAATCAGTCGCTTACTGGCCTTATCGCTTTGTTACAGATGAAGATGCTGATGATATCTTACGTTTGTTTGAGAAAGTGACTAGTTCAGGCAAACATCTGTCGATTATGGCGCACTACGATCATCCGACAGAAATTAAAACTGAAATTGCTCAAGCAGCGCTCCAACGTATTCGTAGTACAGGCGCACAGATTCGCACCCAAGGGCCACTGATGCAGGGAATTAATGATTCTCCGCAAGTATGGATAAAGATGTGGAAAGAACAAGTTCGTCTTGGTTGCATTCCCTACTATATGTTTATGGAACGAGATACTGGAGCAAAAAATTGCTTTGAAGTACCAATTATTCGAGCTTGGGAAATTTATCAAGCAGCAATACAAAAGGTGTCTGGGTTAGCTCGCACGGCTCGGGGCCCAGTCATGTCAGCACTACCGGGTAAAGTTGCAGTGGATGGCGTAACTGAAATTTATGGCGAGAAAGTATTTGTACTTTCTTTTTTGCAAGGACGCGATCCCAATTGGTGTAAACGCCCTTTCTTTGCACGTTATGACGAGAAAGCAACTTGGCTAACTGATTTAGTTCCAGCGATGGGAGAAAAGGAATTTTTTTATGAGAATAAATTACAGGAAATTCTGAAAATACAAAGTTGAATTGGGGACTGGGGAATAATTTATACCCATTTCCAGAAACTTTTAAGAGATTTTATTGGTCTGGTTCTCCAAATTCTGCAAAAATCAGCCAATGTCATCTTCTACTCAAGGTATTCCCGGATTACCTGATTTGACGCATCCGATTGAGCTTGTCCAATTTGGAACTGAGGCGCTCAAAGCTTCATTGTTATTAGTATTTTTGATTGTAGCTTTGGGAGTTGCGATCGCACTGATCAGTTTTTCCCTGCGTCGAAGCCAGCCGGAACAACTTATATTCATTGGCGAATGGGCTGTTCGTTATTCCCAACTCTTGCGGGGATTGCAGCATTTAACTCTAGTATTAGTTCTGTTAATACCGGGATTTTTTCTCTGTTCAACTTTAAGCAATCGCTATCACCACTGGGAACAAGCAAAGGTGGCTCAAGTGGCTGAAAGTGTTGCAGGTGAAAAGCTTGAACAATTTGCGCCTCAAGTGCGCTACTCTATTCGAGAGCCATACTCATATACCACTCAAGTCGATGGCAAAATAGTTAAGGTAAATGAAACACGAGAGATCAACCGCTTCTTGATGCTGGCTAGTTCGCAAATTCAAGTCAAGCTTGACCAAAGTGTAGATGTTCCAGGTCGTAGTTCAATTTATCGCGCAGATTATACTGCCGATTATAAAGTAGTTAACCAACTCAAGGATATTAATAATTTTTTCTTTGAAGCACCGCCACCCAACGGCTCCATACTTCTTGCTAGCTACAAAATCGAGCGTGACGGGACTAGGTTACAACAAACCAATCCGGGAGACTATGGCTTTCCCTTCCGGCTGCAACCAGGGGAAGAAACCACCTTTCGAGTCACCTATCAGGCTAGAGGCGGGCCTCGCTGGGTTTATAGTGCAGGGGGACAGATGCTATCTAACTTCCGCCTCATCGCAATTGCTAACTTTGCTCCAGCTAATTTTGCCAGTGGTATTGAACCTGATGAAATTAAATCTGACGGACGCAGTACAGAATTTACTTGGAAATTTGACGATAATGTTTCAGTCAAAAATCCATTTGGAGTGTTTACTAATACCGAGCCTATTAAGAATACGGGGGTAATTCCGCGTCTTTTATTACTAGCACCAGCAATCTTTTTGTGGTGGATATTGTTGTTATATTTGTCACTGCCAATGAGTTTCAAAAATGTAGCGATCGCTGCTAGTATTTTCTTTGCTTGTCTGTTGACTTGGGAGCATCCACTTTTGGCAGAAAGACTTAAATAGTTAACAAACCATTGAGATAAGCACAACGAATAGAGAGGATGTGATTAACACTATCAACATTCCACTGTGCGCCAGAAATTTTAATTCTCGCACCAATTTGTTTAATAGCAGATTCAACTGCTCCAGAACCAATAGAACAAAGTTGTTCAGCCTGGTAATAGGCATAGTTGACAATACGAGAGCGATGTTTTTCAAGATAAGCAATGAAGTTCTTCGCCTGTTTACCTCGGCAATGAAGAAATA
>NZ_WBKL01000146.1:0-7627 GCF_015714705.1 Nostoc sp. NZL
GATCTTCACACTCCCCCACACCCCACCTGTGTCACAATAGAGAACTGTAATAAGAAAAATATTGTTAAGGTAATTTAGTGAGTCCAACTGCTCAATCCACGGCAAGTGCGCGTCGCGTGGTATTTCCTTTTACGGCAATTGTGGGCCAGGAAGAAATGAAACTGGCGCTCCTATTGAACGTGATTGACCCCAAAATTGGTGGTGTAATGATCATGGGCGATCGCGGCACCGGGAAATCCACAACTATCCGGGCACTGGCGGATCTGCTGCCAGAAATTTCTGTGGTTGCCAATGACCCCTTCAGTAGCGACCCTAGCGACCCCGACTTGATGAGCGATGAAGTCCGCCAACTTTTAGAACAAGGGGCGGAAATTCCTGTAGCTCACAAAAAAGTCCAAATGGTAGACCTGCCGCTAGGAGCTACAGAAGACCGAGTTTGTGGCACAATCGACATCGAGAAAGCTTTATCTGAAGGTGTCAAAGCCTTTGAACCGGGACTTCTGGCAAAGGCTAACCGGGGCATTCTTTATGTGGATGAAGTCAACTTACTAGATGACCACCTTGTAGACGTGCTACTAGATTCCGCCGCGAGTGGATGGAACACTGTAGAACGGGAAGGTATTTCTATCCGTCACCCAGCACGTTTCGTTCTTGTGGGTTCTGGAAACCCAGAAGAAGGCGAACTACGCCCCCAACTTCTCGATCGCTTTGGGATGCACGCAGAAATTCACACCGTAAAAGAACCAGCCTTGAGGGTGCAAATCGTAGAACAACGGGCGGATTTTGACCAAAATCCTCTAGTATTTCTCGAAAAGTACAAACCCCAGCAAGAAGCATTGCAACAGCAAATTGTCAATGCTCAACAGCTTTTGCCAGAAGTGAAACTTGACTATGATCTGCGGGTAAAAATTTCTGAAGTCTGCTCAGAACTGGATGTAGATGGTTTGCGGGGTGACATTGTTAGTAACCGCGCCGCCAAAGCCTTAACAGCATACGAAGGACGTAATGAAGTTACGGTTGATGATATCCACCGCGTAATTACGCTATGCTTGCGTCACAGGCTGCGGAAAGACCCCTTAGAATCGATTGATTCTGGCTATAAAGTCGCCAAAGTTTTTAGCCGCGTCTTTGGTGTCGAACTGCCAGAAAGTGATGCTGCACAAAAGAATGGCACAGGTCAAAAGTTAGGGGCTAGGGGTTAAAAGTTAAGAGTGAGGAGTTAGGAGTTAGGAGTTTTGAATGGAAAGCTGCTTCATAACTCACAACTTTAATTCCTCACTCAAGACTGAGTATATAACTCACAACTCCTAACTCAGCATTCAACACTGACTATATAACTCATAACTCCTAACTCAACACTTACTATGAGATTTTGGTCTTTTTGGCTCAACAGCTTTATTTTATCTAGCCAATACAACCCGCCCAGGCTTGTAGAATTATTGATGCTCTTATTAGCGATCGCTATGCTGGCAATAGCCAGTATTTTACCGGATATACCCTATTTAATTTTAGGCTTGAGCTTAGTAGTTGGGGCATCTATTTCCATCTTAGTGCGGGAAGCGATCGCCCCCTCACCTCAGACACGAATTACCCAACTAACAGCATCGCTATTGCTTATCATCAGCCTCTATGGCTTTGCTGACTTAATGTACACTCTATAAAATTAGTTAGGAGTTATGAGTGAGAAATTAATCGTGTCTCTCCTAACTCATGTACAGACGCGATTAATTGCGTCTCTTTTCAATTACCAATTCTGCATTTCCACTAATTCCATACACAAGTCATTGATTTGTTCCAAATCAGGTTTGTGAGGTAAGGCAGATTGTTCGTAAACAATTTCCATTTCAGTGACCAAATCTTCTGCCATTTTCATCACTTGCTCATAAAAATACTCACCCTTTAAAATAGCTTTTAAATCCTCAAAATCACCAGCTATTCTCCTATCTACAATCACTTCACCCCGCCGTAATATTTCTACTCCACTGCGTAACAATCTAATGCAGTGCATCCCATGTTTGAGGTCAAAACCCGACTTTCTTTCCATTTCTGCTCTAGCTGGATTCCTATTTTCCTGCCAAGATAAGTAAGCCTTCCATTCTCTTAAAGCTATTTGATAACTTTGGCTTTTCTGAAGCAGGCGGATAAAATCTTTACGGCTATTAGTTAAATGTTGAGTATATTCCAAAGTTTCATTGGGTAAAGTATATTGTTTTAATACTCCTTTAAAATCAATATCTGCCGTCAGCAATTGGTATAGTTGTTCCGCTTCTTCCAAAAACTCAATCCGTCCTCTGATTAAGTTATAAAGATATTCCAAAAAAGCATTTAACTCATCTTTGCTGAGGGGTGCTTCGTCTTCTATGGCGAAGTCAGATGGTATTGGTTTTTTTTGCGGTGGTTTTAACAACCATTTTCGATGAGTTTCCATCTTTTTGATTTGGGCAAAGGCATAACCAGTGTAAGTATGTTTTACCTTTTTGCTCAAAAATAACTGTTTATGATTAATTAAATGTTGCCCAACAGCGCTTACAAAAGGATAGTTATTTAACCACAGTAATTCTAAAACATTGGGATTTGCGCCCGCTAATAACTGGAGGATTTTTCTTAATTCATATATAACTGTGTCTCTGTTGCCATCCAGGAATGGAAATATTCCTGGTTCATCCCAACCAGCATCCTTTTGTTCTATGCGATCAAATCCTAAGTAGTACCTTTTAGGTGCGATAAATACTCCCCGATAATCAAAGTCTGAATCAGGACGATTTAAACCATAGCCGTGGCTACCTGCCAAACCAATTAAAATAGTTCTTTGCTCAACTTCTATTCTTTCCATATCACCTGATTAAAATATAGTCATCCTAACTCATGAGTTAAGCAGGTGGGAAGATGGAAACTAGAGTTACTTAGTTTAAGAGAAATGCCCCTAAAGGAGATGATGCAACGGTATCCCCTTGAGGAGCAAAACTTGTCAATTCAGTTGTTTTGATACTTTCGGTTTCCTAGAAAAGGAATTATCTAGGATTAATGTGCCGTCTAGTCCCCCATCCTGGATTGACAATGGCAGCTAAATCTTCTTCAGACAATTTGCTGATTTCACTGTCCAGTTCTTCAACGCTGAAATCATAGCCACGCTCTTGAGCAATCTTAATGAAGGCTTCTGGATCATCTGTTGCTTTGAGTCTTTGCTGTAATGCTTGATCTTGTTTTACGGCTTGAAAAAGTCGGGTAGCATTTTGCTGTGTCATGACAGTCTGTCTCCTGTTTTAAATATCAGGTTTGAATGTAGTAATCTGACTTTTGTGGATTCACTAAATTCTGTGAATAACCTTTAGATTAAGCGTGTAAATTTAATTTTAAAACAAAGAATAAAAATGTGTAGATTCTGATAAGAAAATATAAGTTTTAGTTTAAATATTTCTGCTAATTTTTAAAATTCAGCCCTAAGATGGAAGCTGTATTTATCTAAATAAGATTGATTTTGAATTGCAAATGTATTTTACATTTTTCGCGTGGATAATTCAGCCATGACGATTTTTAGCAAATGAAGGCTTGACTTAGCACCTGTTAATAAAATAGTATGTTAGATTGTCTGTCTAATTCCTGCTCGGATCAGGTAGACATATTACAAAAGCTGGCAAAAGCGTCTCTACACGAGATAAAAACCAGCTACCTGTACGGCAACCTCAAGGACAATTCCATGACCTACGCGATTATTGAAACTGGCGGCAAACAAATACGAGTAGAGCCAGGGCGGTTTTACGATATTGAACTGCTTCCGACCGAACCAGATGAAAAAGTTACAATAGACGCTGTATTACTCGTGCAGCACGATGGTGAAGTCACCATTGGACAGCCACTAGTGACAGGTGCGACTGTAGAAGGGACTGTAATGCGACATTACAGGGGTCGTAAAGTCCTGGTATACAAGATGAAGCCGAAAAAGAAAACTCGCAAAAAGCGGGGGCATCGTCAGGAAATTACCAGACTTATGATTGACTCCATCACCCTTAATGGTGCAGTGTTTGCTTCCCAAGAAGCACCGGAGAAGGAAACCCCCATTTTAGATGAGACTCCTGCCGAAGAAGTTGAAACCGCTGCTGAATAATAATAAAGAGAAGATACACAAGAGGAAATCATGGCTCATAAGAAAGGAACAGGTAGTACACGCAACGGTCGTGATTCTAATGCCCAACGTCTGGGTGTAAAGCGTTATGGCGGTCAAGTTGTGCGTGCAGGAAACATTCTCGTGCGTCAGCGTGGTACCAAATTCCACCCTGGTAACAACGTCGGTATTGGTAGCGATGACACTCTGTTTGCCTTAATCGACGGTGTTGTAATGTTTGAAAGAAAGGGCAAAACCCGTAAAAAAGTTAGTGTTTATTTACCCATAACTGCTGCTGAGGCAGCCCCTGCTGAGGCAGTAGCAAGTTAGAGTGTTTGGGTGGGAAAAGTGCCCACCCTAATCGCTAGTTAGGGCTGGCATGTCCCAGCGGTTGCTTAAAAGTCGCTTTGTTCCTGTGTCGCGCATAGATTAGTATCAGAAGCATCAAAGCGCAGATATTCTTCAATAATAAAATATTACACACAGAAATTGGATTGCGTAGCTTGCCGTCGTAGGCATCGCATATCAAGCCTTAGGTACCAATTTTTGTCAGCTTTCGGATGATTGCACTAGATGTTCCAAAGGTTAGGATAGCCAGCCAGAGATATTATTGGTTCTGAAACTTTGTGGATTAGGCGATGTGGTCTTCTGGGTCTAGTGACTTTATCACTGTCATACTATTTACAATTACTCATTTCTTACTTGCCCTGAAGGTAGGAAGCATCCGTCTAATTAAGTCTATGTTCCTGTAGAGGTTCTATGAGTCTGATTCTTCCCAAACGCACTTTATCCCGTCGTCGCTTACTGCAAGTATCTGGACTTTCAGGCGTAGGCTTTCTTTTAGGTGGCTGTGGGACAAATTTGTTCTCAGATAATCTGCGGCAAATATCTGAGCCACTAAACCAAAGTCTTGAAGCACTCCTGCTAACTCAAAAACCTGTACCTGAATTTCCTGTCAGTGCCATAGAACCAGACAAATTGCTGATTAATACCTTTGACTTCACCCCGCAAATTGATCCGGCGCAGTTTCGCCTGAAGATTGATGGCGAGGTTAGTAACCCGATACAATTGAGCATGGCAGATATTCAAAAACTCCCCTTGACTTCAATGGTAATTCGCCATGTCTGTGTTGAAGGCTGGGCTGCGATCGCTCAATGGGGAGGTGTGCGATTGCGAGACTTAGTAGCGCTGGTAAAGCCTAAGTCAAATGTCCGCTATGTCTACTTCAAATCTGCGGATGGCTACTATGAAAGCTGGGATATTGCCTCTGCTGTACATCCCCAAACTCTCATGGCTTATCAAAAAAATGGACAACCTTTATCAGTTGATAATGGTGCACCTATGCGTCTAGCATCCCCAATTAAACTTGGCTACAAGCAAAGCAAGTGGGTGACTCAAATTACATTCGTCAGCAATTTGTTACCTCGTAAAGGTTATTGGGAGGATCAGGGCTACGAGTGGTTTGCTGGGCTATAAGGGAGCTGGGGGAGAAAATTTTACCTTGTTATTCTTGTCCCTTGGCAATGGGATGTTTTTTTATTTGGAAGTTCCTTACATTTCTACACTATAGAGGGATGGGGAATTACGGGGATTAGTTAAAAATCCTTTGGTAAGTGACAAAAAATCGAACACCCAATATCTGAAACTCCCTATCCAGAATTGATTTTGACGAGCTAACTCGGACACGAGTTTTAGTCCACAAAGCACGGAAAAGTAACAGCATGACTACAGAGAAACTAAGTACCTTGCCATCATCTCCAGCCCAGACCGAATTAGAATTCATAGATTCCCCCGGTTGTCAATCAACGAGTCTGCACGATTCGGATGTACCGGAAGTTGACTTGTTTAGTCCACTGAAAATTCGAGATATCACCCTGCCCGATCGCATAGCGATGTCACCAATGTGTCAATACTCGGCAGAGAATGGATTCGCAAATGATTGGCATTTTGTCCATTTGGGGAGTCGGGCTACTGGAGGCACTCACCTGATTGTAGTCGAAGCGACAGCCGTGACACCCCAAGGACGAATCACCCCCGGTGACCTTGGTCTTTGGGACGATATGCACATCGAGCCACTAGCTCGCATTGTCCGCTTTCTTCGCCAACAAGGAGCGATCGCAGGGATTCAATTAGCCCATGCTGGCCGGAAGGCGAGTTGCAATGTTCCCTGGCTGGGTGGTACACCGTTAACACCTGAAGAAGGCGGTTGGCCGGTAGTCGGGCCAAGCCCAATTCCGTTTCAAGAGGGCGGCCCCGTTCCCATACCCCTCGATGAGGCTGGGATTGAAGAGGTGATTGAAGCCTTCGTTGCCACAGCGCAGCGTGCCGTTCAAGCGGGCTTTCAGATTATCGAAATCCACGCGGCTCATGGATACCTGTTGCATTCCTTTCTTTCACCGCTAAGTAATCAACGAACAGATCGTTACGGAGGTTCGTTGGAGAACCGAATGCGTTTGTTACTAGAGGTTACAAGACGAATCCGAGAGATTCTGCCAAGCGGGATGCCGCTTTTTGTGCGCCTCTCTGCTACCGACTGGGTGGAGGGAGGTTGGGATCTCAAGCAGTCAGTGATATTATCCCGTGAACTAAAGGAATTAGGCGTTGATTTGATCGATGTTTCCACAGGAGGCTTAGTCCCTCATGCCAGGATTCCCGTGCAGACAGGTTATCAAGTGCCTTTTGCTGCCAAAATCCGAGAAGAGGCTGGAATTAGAACAGGGGCTGTGGGGATGATAAAGGAGGCTGAGTATGCCAACCAAGTAATTACTCGTGGATGTGCGGATTTGGTTCTCGTCGGTCGAGAAATGCTCCGCGATCCATATTGGTCGATTCATGCGCGTTCCCATTTGGATGAAGAACCAAACTGGGCTTTGCCCTACGGCTATGCTGTTAAACAACGGAGACAGGGGAAATAAATCTAAACAGCAGATGTTGCGATCGCAATTGATTTGTGTTTAACCGCAGATAATATTATGGCGATCGCACCCTTCGCAAAGCATATCGTAGAGAAGTAGTTTTAGGCGTTGCGATCGCTTTATTTCACTTCACTGCATTTGCAATGACATTGTGTAATTAATTATGTTGCCTACTTATTAGACTAGGATTTGAATCTCAGGCGGCTAATGCAGCCGGTGCAGATTACCTAAATTACTGAAACCAACGGGAGACAAAAGCAACCATTCTCTTGAATAAAGGCTGACGATTCCGCCGCAAGTCTTCCAGATTTTCACGAAAGGTTATTGTATTGGGATGATTTGCCCCCAAGCGTTGTTCAGCGATCGCCAAAGCTTGGATGTACAGAGGTTCTGCATCACTATACCTTCCCTGTGAATGGTAGAGTCCTGCCAAATTGTTCAGGCTAGCTGCCACAGAGGGGTGTTCATCCCCCAATAGGCGTTTCTCCATCTCCAAAGCTTGGGTATACAAAGGTTCGGCATCACTGTACCTTCCCTGTGATTTGTAGAGTAATGCCAAATTGTTCAGGCTAGCTGCCACAGAGGGGTGTTCATCCCCCAATAGGCGTTT
>NZ_WBKL01000162.1:0-29928 GCF_015714705.1 Nostoc sp. NZL
GATTGGTACTCCAGCCCAACCACCCAAATCTCGCGGAAAGTCTCCAGGCTGGAAGACGGATCAACCACGTAAACGTAGAATTCGCTACCCCATAGTTAAAAAAACTACAACCAAGCCCCGCAAAGAGCAATCAGAATCTGCTTAGTAGTGTAGATTTTCATCTCTGAAGTCTGTTTCTTTTCAACTCAGCGTTGCTGAGTCTTTTCTTGTTGCCTAGTCTAAACTCCAGTAATTACAAATATTTGAAAACTCTCTACTACCTGAGTGCAAAAGGATTCCCGGCGTGCTAGTTGGCGGCTTTGTGCCAAATGATTCATGAGTCCCAACCTAGATAAGCCCACCGCCGATTTGAACCAATGGCGTTCTTGATCCAAAAATCCCAATATGGATATTGGTGCTTCCAAAAAGTGGGCAGCAGTCTGTGTGGCTTCTTCAAAAACCGGAATCGTTTCTGGTTGCCGCAAACCTAAATCTGACAAAGCTTTGAGGCGTTGTTGTTCTCTTGTTTCATGAGAATCCCAACCATCCTTTAGGGCAAATAATTTGTTTTCAGGCTCTACCATTGCCACTGCTACCTTAATAATTTCTCGATACTGTAATTGATATAAGTCCTATTTCTAGGTTATCAATTGCTATTTTTAAGCATTCCCTAATTTTGCCTCTGACAAACAAGTTGAGGGCAAAAATTTTCTACCGCTTCCATTAAGTCGGTAATGCGGCCTTTACCAGTTACTAGTTACTGGTGCTGAATGTTCTCTGTTTAGAACTGTTTTAGTCTCTATTGCTTGAGATTTTGCAATCAGACTGCGTTAGATTTGGATTTAGTCAGGGTAACCTAAGGCTAAGGATACAATACCAAAGGTCTGTCATTGTTTATGTACAGAAGGGAAAAATCTTATTGCAATATTCAGCGTAATTTTACTTACAATAATTATATTTATGTAATTTTTATAGCCATTCTTACTCATGACAGCTAGTAGCGATGACTGACAATCCTAGATAGTTAATAAAACTCTTCATCCGATAGATTGAACCTATTACAATTTCACACAGAAAATTGTGCAGGCTTTTCTATATTTTTCATCGGAGTAAATATCTTTTTGAGGACAAGTGGTAATGAATAAAATGACTATTAGAGTTCCTTTTGTAGACCTGAAGTTACAACACGAACCAATTCAAACGCAATTGCAAGAAGCAATCCAATCTGTATTGGAACAGGGAGATTTTATTTTAGGGCAAGCAGTCTCAGATTTTGAAGCAGCATTTGCGGCAGCGTCTGGGGCAGCTTATGGAGTTGGTGTTGCATCAGGAACAGATGCGATCGCTCTGGGATTGCAAGCGTGTAATATTGGTGCTGGCGATGAAGTGATTTTACCAGCAAACACTTTTGTAGCAACCTTAATTGGGGTACTACGCGCGGGTGCCAAGCCAATTCTGGTAGATTGCGATCGCCAAACAGCTTTAATTGACTTAGAGGCGGCAGCAAAAGCAATTACGCCTCATACTAAAGCAATTATCCCTGTACATCTCTATGGTCAGATGGTATCACCACGCCAGTTATTGAACTTTGCCGATACCTACAAACTACTAATTTTTGAAGATGCAGCCCAAGCACACCTCGCCGAAAGAGACGGATATTATGCTGGTTCAGTAGGCATAGGAGCAGCTTTTAGTTTCTATCCCAGCAAAAATTTGGGAGCATTTGGGGATGGGGGAATGCTGCTGACACAAGATTCAGATGTAGCCCAAAAGATGGTGCGCTTGCGAAATTATGGCGCATCGCAAAAGTATTTTCATACTGAACCAGGTACAAATAGCCGCTTGGATACTTTACAAGCAGCAGTTTTGCACGAGAAACTACCATATTTGCCACAGTGGAATCGCGATCGCCTGACTATTGCCCAGCAGTATGATAACGAACTAGCACCCTTGGCAACTGCTGGCATTATCCCTATGGAAAACCAAAGTGGTACAGGACACGTTTATCATCTCTATGTCATCAGAGTAGATGACTCTTGCCCAATAGAACGCCAGCAACTCCAGGAAAAACTCACAGCAGTAGGAATTCAAACTGGCATTCACTACCCAATTCCCTGTCATCTCCAGCCGGCATTCACCAATTTAGGCTATCAGCCTGGAGATTTTCCCCAAGCAGAAAAACTGTCACAGCAAATATTATCATTACCGATGTATCCTGGTTTGAGCAGTAGCCAAGTCAAAGAAGTTGTAGCAGCGATCGCCAATGCAGCCTCAACAATTTCTGAGGCAGATAAACCCTCCCCTACTGAACTTGGAAGCGTGGTAGCCTAAAGTTAATTCATACCTAATGTGCATCTAAGCAATTAGTCATTTGTGCTTTGTCTAAAACTAATGACCAATGACTAATGACCAATGACCAAAGTTTTTGAAATACTGAAAATCATGGCACTCCGGCAACAGGTTAAAAACAGAAACGCCTCAGGCTTATTAAATCTAGCTATTTTAGGTGTTTTGCTGCTGCTTTATGCTCCTATATTGCTACACTGGCTGGATGGTTGGCTGCACAAAAATATCAGTACAGAACACGAATATTTCAGCCACGGAATTATTGGTTTACCATTTGCTGCTTATCTGGCCTGGATAAACCGGAAACAGTGGACACGTTTACCAGATACCATGCATCCTTTGAGCACTGTTTTCTTGTTATTAGGGGCAGTTTTTTATCTTAGCGGTGTTACAGAGTGGGTTAACCTTTCCTTGCCCGTTATGCTAGCAGGATTATGCTTGTGGTTTAAGGGAATAGCAGGTTTGCGATCGCAAGGATTCCCCCTGCTACTAATATTTCTGGCAACCCCAACGGCAGTCCCCTATCTCATTGCTCCCTATACCTTGCCTCTCCAAAGCTTCATCGCTGGCACAGCAGGCTTTATACTGAATCAATTTGGTATGGACGTAACCGTAGATGAGATAAATCTCTACGTAGGAGGACGGATTGTGGAAGTTGCTCCCTATTGTGCAGGGCTGAAAATGTTGTTTACTACTCTCTACGTCGGCTTGATGCTGCTTTATTGGACAGACGCTTTGTCTTCACGCCGTACAACTATATCGTTTTTATCTCTTGCTGCGATCGTTAGTACTACTGCCAATATCATTCGTAATACTTTACTGACTTTCTTTCACGGCACAGGTCAAGAAGCGGCTTTTAAATGGCTGCATGATGGTTGGGGTGGTGACCTCTACTCTGCTTGTATGCTGGTGTCATTAGTGCCCTTACTGAATTGGATTAATAGCTATTTTTCAGCATCTCTAGAAACTCAGCAAGAAGGGGAAAGTCATTAGTCATTAGTCATTTGTCATTTGTCAAGAGAACTTGGGGACAAGGGGAAAGACTTGTTTCAAGTTCTCACCCCTTGTCCCCTTGTCTCTTCTCTACTCATAAATATTACTGAACTCATGGTGTGATTTTATGAAGTAAAATTTTGCCTAAGTATTATAAATTTTACTGATGATTTCCATCTCCAAGTTTTTCAAGGAAAACCAACTGAGTCAGGTAGCAGCACTTTTGTTATTGCTACTATTGTTGGCAATAGGAGGGGTTCCCGGATACCTGACAGGGCGCTGGCAATGGAAACAGCCGCCACCTGTTACTACCCTCAACGAGTTAAGGCAGATCCGCAAGACTGGGTTAGCCCTTCCTGGTTGGCAAACTATTGAACAAGCAGAACAGCAAATTGGCGAACATAAATGGTCTTTGCAGGTAATTAAAAAAGAAGCTTCCCAATTCCAGGCAATCCTGCTTTTGCTGCCACAAAATGGCCCTATGGATCAACCAGAGGTGGAGTGGACAGACGTTAACGGCTGGGGAAGATCACGCTGGGGAAAGTGGGATGTAGCTCAATCTCGTTCTGCTGAATTTACTGTGAAACCGTCTGCAAAGTTGGCTTCAAATGTCGAGACGAAAGTAGAAGCTAGGTTTTTTCGCGCCTCCACACCACAGCAAACTTTCGCTGTCTTACAATGGTACGCTATGCCAGACGGCGGAAATCCATCACCTTTCCACTGGTTTTTGGCAGATCAATTGGCCCAGTGGCGTAAGCAACGCACTCCTTGGGTGGGCGTGAGTATTCTGATTCCAATGGAACCTTTGGGACAGGTAGAAACATCTTGGTCTTTAGCCGAGTCTATCGGCGAAACAGTACAAGCTGTATTGATGGCAGGCCCTTTGTAGAGCCTGTTACAAATGCATTTATGCAAAGATTATTCAGAAGTACCTCTACAATTGCGTTCAGGTTACAAATATGAACTTATAAATTAAAATTGGCAAAAGTTTTCTACTTTTTGTTGGTAAAATACTTGCAGATAAAAAAGACATTTAGGAAATTTTTAGAGTAAGATTACCACTCGGCGCGACTACTTTTTATATTCAGTTTTCCTGCACCGATGTTCATAGATCCTAATTCTTATATGCGTGGATTCAGCGCCCTGTGTTTTGTCAGTCTTCAAGTCGGAGTTTTTTTAACAACACCTATCCAGCTTGTTGTTGCCCAGCCTTTTCCACCTCAAGGACAATCACCAGGGCAACCCCCTTCGCCTGTGCCAGGTACTGAGGTTGTGCCTCCAGGTGCAAATGACGAAATTTCCCCCCAACTCAGCCGCTACCTTTTGGGGCCAGGAGATGTAATTGGTGTTGTGCTTCAGCGTCCTCCTGGCCCATACCGCTTAGGAATAGGAGATGGAATTAGCGTTTCGGTTCAGCGCTTTCCAGATTTGAGCTTTCAAGCTTTAATCAACCCCGAAGGTAATATTGTGGTGCCGCTACTAGGAACAGTTTCTTTACAAGGTTTAACTTTGGAAGAAGCTCAAGAAAAAATTCGCTTGGGTTTAAATCGTTATGTAGTTGATCCAGTAATAGTTTTAGGTCTAGCATCGCAGCGCCAAGACTTAAGTTTTCAAGCTGTAATTAGTCCAGAAGGCAACATCGTAGTACCGCAAGTGGGAACGGTTTCATTACAAGGTTTAACTTTGGAAGAAGCTCAAGAAAAAATTCGCTTGGGTTTAAGTCGAATTTTACCAGATCCAATCGTAGTAGTATCCTTGGCGGGGACGCGACCAGTTCAAGTTACCATTAGTGGAGAAATATTTAGACCAGGAATTTATCCGATTAATTCAACAACACCCCGTGTTGCTGATGCCTTGCTAGTATCTGGTGGTTCAACGTTAAATGCAGACCTGCGACAAGTGCAAGTACGCCGGAAATTAATCGATGGTTCTGTGATTTCACAAACTATTGACTTATATGCAGCACTGCAAAATGGCGGTTCAATTCCTAATTTACGCTTACAAGACGGAGATGCGATACTCATCCCCCGTCGTGAAGTTGGTAATGATGATGGTTATGATCGCAATTTGGTAGCACGTTCATCCTTGGCCACACCACAGATTAGAGTCCGGGTTTTAAACTACGCTGCGGGAGGTATTGCCATTCAAGCACTGCCTAACGGCAGTACATTTGTAGATGCTTTGGGAGGAGTAAATCTCGACACTGCTAACCTGCGAGATATCGCTCTGGTTCGCTTTGATCCTGAACAAGGTAAAGCTGTTACCCAGAAACTTGATGCTAAAAAAGCTCTAGGAGGCGATGCATCTCAAAATGTGGCGCTTCAAGATAATGATGTTATTGTTGTTGGTCGGAACCTCATCGGTAGAATTACTAATTTCTTGACTACCATTACCCAACCCTTCTTCAATGTCCAGTCCTTTCTCCGATTTTTTGACAACTTCGGTAGTGGTTCAAATTAGTGACTCTTACCTCTTGTCCGAGATGGAAGAGATAATGGTGACCAATAGCAAATAAAAATTGACAACTGATTACTGATTCTATATCCCCCTACCATGACCCCACCAATTGTTAAGCGCTATCTTATTGCTTTTGAAAAATACAAGTGGATTGGACTAGCTAGTTTTGGTTTAGTTGTAGCGGGGTCAATGGTGGTGGCTATGCAGCCAGAGCCAGCTACTAACTACATAGCATCTGCCGCACTTACCTATTCTGGCCCACCAGTTTCTTTCTCTGCAACTGGTACTCAAATCCAACAACAAGGAAAGGAACTGAATGAGGAAGTTTTATTATCAAACCAGATAATTGCGACAGTGGCAGAGAAAGTAAACATCAAACCAAAACAGTTAGCTACAAGTGTTGTCCTTTCTCTACCTAAAAAAAATGCCAGGACTGGAGAATTAGAATCGAGTATCTTTGAACTGAAATATGTAGATAGTGACCGCCAACGAGCCATAGAGGTCTTGGGGGAATTGATGCAATCAATGATTAAGTTGAGCAGTGAGATCAATACTGGGCGATTACAAGCAATTATTGAAAAGATTAACGAGCGCTTACCACAAGCTAAACAGGAATTGCAAGTTGCTGAAAAGAAGCTGGAACAGTACGATCGCATAGAACGAACAGCAATATTGGCAGCGGAGAATGGCAGCTTGCTAAATGCCATTACTACCAGCCAAAATCTACAACGGCAAATTCAATTAACTATTTCTGGGGTTGATGGTCAAGTTAACAGTTTAGAAAATAAGTTAGGCTTAACAGTCGGACAGGCTTATATTTCTTCTGCTTTGAGTGCAGATCCAATTATTGGTAATTTGCGATCGCAAATTTATCAAAGTGAGTCGCAAATCGCCGTACTCAGAAAAGATTTACGACCGGAACACCCAACGATGGTTCAATTGTTGCGTCAGAAACAAGCTGCTGAGGAATTGCTGCAACAACGCGCTACAGAGGTATTAGGTGGTGATGGAACAGCTGCTCCGCTTCGGGGTAGTATTGCAGGTATTCGCGCCCAAAGTAGCTTAGATCCAGCCCGCCAGCAGTTGGCAAACCAAATGGTGTCTTTGCAAACCCAACGGGAGACGCTGCAACAACAACTAATTCAAGAGATCCAACAAGAAGCGCGACTACGGCGAGAGTATTCTCTGATACCCAATAAGCAATTAGAGCGATCGCGTTTAGAACAAGAGGTTGCACTCAAAAAAGCCATATATGACCAAATGCAGGCGAAGCTAACCGATTCTAAAACCGCAGAGGCCGAAACTACCAGCAGTCTCAGCATTGCCAGACGCCCCACAGCGGCTGCTGACATCAAACCCCCCAAGAGTGTGCCTATTACCCTTGCTGTGGGTGGGTTTTTAGGTGTGTTGATTGGTGGCGGGGTAATATTCTTGTTGGGATCACTGGAAGGTACTTTCAAAACCAGGGAGGATATCCGCGAGAGCCTCAAGCAACGGGAAGTGGCACTGTTGGGAGAATTGCCTTTAATGCCAGTTGATGATTTGGATCAAGAAGCCGTGCCGGTAGTACTCTCTGCGGATTCTCCTTATTTAGAATATTATGAGAAGTTCCGCAGTAATCTGCGCCGGGTTGGTGGTAAAGCCTTAAAGGTGGTGTTGATTACTAGCACCAGTAGCCTAGAGGGTAAAACGGCAAGTGCATATAACTTGGGTATAGCTTCAGCCCGTGCTGGTAAAAGAACCTTGATAATCGAAACAGATTTGCGATCGCCTTCGCGTTGTACATCCTTGAATGTAATTCCTGACCCCGACGCCACTATTGAACCCCTGCGTTATTACGCTAATTTAAGTGAATGTATTCGTTTAGTCCCTGATGTGGAAAATTTATACATTCTTCCGAGTCCTGGCCCTGTGCGGCAATCAGCTGCGATTCTTGAATCTAGCGAAATGCGGCGGCTGATTGAGGATGTCCGCGAACGTTTCGATTTAGTTATTTTAGATACTAGTCCCCTCAGCATATCTAATGACCCTTTGTTAATCCAACCCTACAGCGATGGCATCGTACTAGTGGCGCGACCCCACTATACACAAGAGAACATGCTAGGTGAAGCTATTGATCAATTGGTTGAATCGGAACTGGGGTTATTGGGAGCAATTATCAACGGTGCTGATATCATTGTTTCTCTACCTGAAGAAGTCGTACAATCATCAACCTTTACATCTGAAGTACAAGAATCAGAAGAAGTTTCAGCGGCTGCGGGTAAAAACTAATAGTTTCCTAAATAGTGGATTGCCAAGATAGCATCTCCTCATTTTGAATTGCTTAGTACAGCTTTGGGTAAAACCGTGGTGAATCGAGGGTGGAAATTTCAACGCAGAGGATACGCAGAGGATTGATAGGTAGCAATTATTCTGCTATAAATTTCGGAAATTATATACTTAGTCCTGCCTAAACAACCCAAATAGGGGAGCGAGAATCACCCCAAAGACAAAACCACCGATGTGCGCCCAATAGGCAACTCCACCAGTTTGTACGCTCATGTTAGCCGCTGTTTGCAGCGTAGCAAGACCGGAGATTACATTCTGCACAAAGAAAAGTCCAATTATTACTAGCGCTGGCACTCTAATTGTGGTGACGAAAATCCCCAAAAATACTAGGGTCATGACTCTAGCTTGGGGAAAGCGGATAATGTAGGCACCCAAAACCCCAGAAATTGCACCACTTGCTCCCAAGGAAGGAATCTCAGAATTTATGCCAATAAACCATTGGCATAAAGCAGCTAAAGCACCACATGCCAAATAAAAAATCAGATATTTGGCATGACCTAATCGGTCTTCGATATTGTTGCCAAAAACCCAGAGAAACAACATATTCGAGATTAAGTGCCACCAACCACCGTGTAAGAATTGTGACGTAAATAACGTTATCCACTCTGCGCTCCAATTGGTGGTTAACTCTTGAGGTATTACTGCATACTGACTTAAAAACTGACTCAATTGTGCATTTGACAGGCTCACCTCGTGAAGAAAAACTAAAATATTCATGCCAATTAACCCGTAGGTGAAATACGGGGTGATTCGCGTCGGATTTTCGTCGTAGAGGGGAAACACAGGTGTTTTTCCTAATTTATTCACTAACTGCAATATAGCTTGTAAGGCTAGCAGTTGCGAAGCTTAGGCAATTTCACCTATTTAATCAATCAGCTTGATTGAAAGTTATAATGATGTACTGAAGAATTAATTATACCAAGATTCTTCCTGTGATTTATCGTTAAACAAACCCAACAATGGGCCAAGAATTGCCCCAAAGATAAACCCGCCTGCGTGTGCCCAGTAGGCAATACCACCGCTTTCCATGCCGATGTTGGTACGTGTTTCGAGACTAGCAAGTCCGTAGAAGGCTTGTTCGAGAAACCAGAATCCCAAAAAGAAATATGCCGGGACACGGAAAGTCGGGAAGAAAATGCCTAAGGGCACTATGCCGAGAACTTCGGCATTGGGAAAGCGCAGAATGTACGCTCCTAGAATACCTGCGATCGCACCACTTGCACCCAAAGAAGGAATGCTAGAATCTTGAGCGAAGAACCACTGGGTTAAGGATGCCAAAACTCCACAAGATAAATAGAACAGCAAATATTTGGCATGGCCCAACTTATCTTCAACGTTGTTACCAAAAATCCAGAGAAACAACATATTGCCGCCTAAATGCAATAAACCACCGTGCAAAAATTGCGAGGTAATCAAAGTTGCCCACTCTGGCACTGGTTGATTTACAGAGATACCACCAAAGCTTAAGGTAAGTTCTCGTGGTACTACAGCCGCAAGGTGTAAAAATCCATTTAATGCTTGTGGCGGAAGACTTGCTTCATAAAGGAAAGCAAGGACATTGGCAGCAATCAGTCCATAAGTTACATAAGGCGTGATTACTGTGGGATTATTATCTCTAATGGGTACCACGGGCGTTTTTTCCTGATTTTAAGACTGTAGTACCACAATACTGAATTTCGTAAGTAGTTTCTTCTACCTCGTGGATGGATCTCGCTTTAACTAAGTAAATAATTAATACTTATATTTATGAGGTAGTGATTATATGATAAACGTACACTTAGAGTACACCGCTGCTTGACCGCACAATTGATTTTGCTCGTCTAGGAGATTCCAGAGGATGCCATCTTGGATCTCAAAGCGTTTACCAGTGCTGGTGATCCGCACACCAGAAAAATAGCTAAAGCCTTTAGTTGCTGCTTCTGCTAAAAGGCGATTGCGTTCTTCCTGTACTACTTCTTCAGCCGATTTGCGGGAAGGCATTTTAGTAAATTCTTCCCAAGAAAGCTGCCATAGTTCTAATGCTTTACGATTACCGTAGTTAAAAATGGGGTCGGACTCGGTGCCGTGAGAAACTAGGGCAAAGGGCGCTTCAAATAATGCCTGTGCTGTTTCAAGTGGTAAATCATTGACATCCAGCAAAGAATTTCCCGTCCAATGCTGAAAACTATTTATTAGGTATTGGCTGTGGAGAATAATTGCTTCTTGCTGCCAAGGAAATTCAATCACGCTGGTCATGGAAAAGTGGAAATATAACGCTAAGAATTTAGTATGACAAAACTTTACTCATTTTAGGGATTGACGAGTTCTCCCCAAGCCTGAAAATATTCTATTTAATGTATATTAGCTAGGCAAACTCATGTTTTTTTCAAATTCTCTGGAAAATCAACTCCAGCAGTGGAACGAAACCATTCGCAATCAGCCAAAAAACCCTAATGCTTACATTCGCCGGGGCATGGTTAACTTTCAACTAGCCAAAATTGATGAATCTATTCAAGATTTTGACATGGCAGAGCAATTGGATGCCCGTATTAAACCTTACCTGTGGCAACGGGGATTATCGTATTATTATGCAGAAAGATATGCTGAAGGCGCTCAACAATTTGAGATAGATTTGACTGTGAATGCTCAAGATGTAGAAGAAACAGTATGGCGATATCTTTGCATAGCTCGTTCGTTAGGTGTTGAAGAGGCACGTAATTCTTTACTAACTGTGAAAAATGACCCTCGACGTATTATGCAGCGCGTATATGATTTGTATGCGGGAAATTGTACAACAGATGATGTTTTAACTGTTGGTCAATCAGAAGGGATAAAGAGAAATTTTTACAGTCATCTTTACTTGGGATTATATTACGAAGCCGAGAATAATCTTGATTTAGCTCAGGATTATATAGTTAAAGCTGCTGATAATTACAAAATTGATGATTATATGTGGTATCTAGCATCGGTACATAAGAAGTTACGAGGATGGTCTTGATTTGCTCAATAGTAAATAAATTAATTGAATTTCTTTCCAATGTGTCCTGTTATCTTTTCTTCTCCTATTTCCTGTACTCTGGGGAACTCTAAAACCTCTATAAGACCAACGGATAAACAATCAATAAAGTGATTTGTATCTCTACCAAGATAAAAACTATGAACAAAAATAACAGCTTCTCGTTGGGATGCCATGTGCTATGCAACTCATAGTAACAAAAGACTCTATTCTATGATGATGACCGCCTGTTGTCGTTCAGTACGCTACTGAGCTTATTTTTACTAACTATTGCTCAATTTCTGCGTTAGCAACTTTCAATACTTTATCTATTGTTAAGTTATCTCGCTGGTAGTATGATATACAAGGCTTTGGTGCTCATACACCACATATTTGAACAGATACTTAGAAAAGTAGTCCTATTTCTTAAGAAACCTATGCAGATAAATCAGGTGATTGAAGCTTACAATCAGGGAGCAGTGGATTATGACGCAATTATGAAGCGTTACTGGCACATCGAGCGCGAACCGCTCATTGCTTCCTTACAGCTTAAGCCAGGACAAACCGTGCTCGATGCTGCGGTAGGAACAGGTCTTAATCTTTCAGCTTACCCTGAAGGTGTCCATGTCCTCGGTGTTGATCTTTCTCAAAAGATGCTGGATGAAGCACGTAAAAAGCGCGTATCCGCAGACATCACCTTTAAGATATCAGATATGTGCAATCTTGATTCTCCTGATAATAGCTTTGATGCCGCAGCGTCGGGATTTACCCTTTGTGTCGTTGATGATCCAGTTCGTGCTCTTGAGGAGATCCTACGAGTTACCAAGCCTGGTGCATTTATTGCCATTCTCGATTACTGCAAATCGCAAGATCCAGAGATTCAGAAATGGCAAGAATTAATATCTGATGCTACTTCACAGCTAGGCTTCCCGACTGGCAAGATCAAGTGGGATGCATTGATGGATTATGACGAATTGATTTACAACAGTAAGCTTCCCATTGAAGTGCTTGTGGACGATCGCACAGAAAGTCCAAACCCATTCTTATGTGGTTGTCAATTACTGCTTAAAAATTCCAAAGCTTAAAAGCAATAATATCGTGCTCATACCATTTCCGTATGAAGACGCATAGAAAGAACCCCACCGCCTGCGACACCTCCCCTTATCAAAGGGAGGTTGGGATGGTTCAAAATAATGTGCAACTTCGCATAAAATTGGTATTACTGCGATCGCATGTTTGAGAGGTGATTATAAAGTAAACCTTAAACTGTGTTTTACAAGTGTTTTTGAAATAGTTCTAGAACATGTTTCCAAGCATCAGGAGCAGCTTCAGAATTGTAACTTGGGTGTTGTTCCATAAATGGGTACTTGTCTTTGAAAAATCCCGCGAAGAATCCATGTCCAGCATCGTATCGAAATACACGATGATTGATGTGATGTTTTTTTAATTCTGCCTCAATTTGCTCGTTTTCTTCCTGGGAAACTAATGTATCTCTTGTACCAAAAAAGGTATAAATAGTACCTTTAATTTCTGAAGTCCGATTAATGGTTGGAGTCTCTTCGCCATAACTAGAAGTGGTAATCCCACCACCATAAAACGAAGCTGTTGCTTTGATATCAGGGAAAGTCGCAGCGATGTAAGCAACATGACCGCCAAAACAAAAACCAATGACACCGATTGCATCATCTTTGACATTGGGTAAAGTTTTTAAGTAGGCGATCGCAGCTTGAATATCACTTAAGATATCTTGATACTTTACTTGTTGATAGTATTCCAACCCCAGCCTATAGCTTTCTGGACTAAACCCAACATCTTCAGGGCTAAAATCAGCCTCAAAACCGGGAGCAATACGTTGATACATGGCTGGAGCTATTGCTACATAACCTTGTTTAGCGATTAGTTCGGTGATATCTCGAATGTTACTGTTGATTCCAAAAATTTCTGGAAAAACTATAACCGCGCCAAAGGTTCCTTTATGTGCTGGTTGAGCTAAGTAAGCATCGATTTCTAAGTCATTGTTAGGTACTTTGACATAGCAAGTGTTAATTTCGATGTGTGTTGTTTCTACCATCTTTGTTTCGGTTGATTTTATACCAATTCATCTATTCTGACTGTTTTTCGACACCAATGGGTGATGTCTACAATGGGCATAAACGCACGAGTATTGCTCTGCTCAGTGAAGGGAAATCGCTTACCCTCAAGCATGACCTTCTTGCTTTGCGACGCAGATTAGATGAATTTCTAACTTTTGAATAGATCGTAGTTCAAACTTCTGGATGATGTTAATGGTTTTTGATTTGTGCGACCTTACATAAAGTAAGCATAAAGACTCAAAATTAATAACCACAAGAAAAAACAATGCCCGATCAAAGTTTTAGAACAAACATTCCAGAAATTGACCCAACAGAAATTGAAGATACTCGAACTGCGATCGCAGACGAACATCGCTCGTTTCTTGAAAAGGTCATGGTTCAAAGCGGATTTGCGGATTTGTATGACGCAAGAGACTTTACCGAAGTTGTATTTCGCGTTATGCGCGACTTAATGACCACAGAAGCTAGCGATCGCGTCGAGGCAGAACTGCATACAGAGGCTGTGCCTACGGATGAGAAAGCACTCCAGTTTGAAGTGGCAGAACTTTGGAAAGACACCAATCCAATTGTGAGATTTTTAAGTAGAATCCGTCAACCTTTAAGAGGCCCGGCTCCCATTGGAATTGATTCCAATCTATTTCTCACGCGGGTTGCGAATGAAGGAGGAGTTCCAGGAACAGTCGAGGCAGAGCAGGCGGTTAAAGCAGTGTTTTCTGCCACCAAAGACGAACTTTCCCAAGAGCGGATTCAGGAAATTGCTGGCTGGCTCCCTGACCGTATCCGTGAGCTTTGGGAGCAAGCTTAATTAGAAATGTGAAAAAGTCAAGTCTGTTTGCGGATAATCACAAACAGGCTTTCTATATTTACTGGGGAGCTAGTGGTTAACCCCTTGGTAAGCATAGTAATCATAAATACTCAAGATTGCCCGCACTTCTCAGTAGCGGACTTTCGCTTTTTGTCTACTTAATGCAATGCCAGATGATGTAATTGCTTTTGTGTAGTATCGGCAATCACCCGTCATTTTTAAATAAAATACTATTTTCACTGAGATGTTCTAAAAC
The DNA here is from genome assembly GCF_015714705.1 of Nostoc sp. NZL. NCBI lineage: Bacteria > Bacillati > Cyanobacteriota > Cyanophyceae > Nostocales > Nostocaceae > Nostoc > Nostoc sp. NZL. The sequence goes on from NZ_WBKL01000162.1 coordinate 14,232, forward strand.
TGAATGATAGTGTAGGCGTAGCCTGTTGTAGACATCGCCCCAACTCGACAACATGCTACTACATATTTAGAAATTGTGTGTGAGATGCACAAGAAGTAGACATCGCTCTAAATAGCGAATGCGATCGTCAAATCACAGATTATAATCCTGCATTATCAAGCAGCTTGATTGGAAACTCATCTACAACGAATCCACTTCTGTAATCCTAATATGCATAAACAGGAAGACCTGCGACCGAAGCCATTCGAGATATATTATTGATGTATTGTGTTTTTTCACCCTAGAAGGAGAATTATGGCAAAAATAAAAAACTATACACAGCTAACTTTCAACCAAGTTGAAATGGAAGAACTTTCTGATGCAGAGATGAAATGGGTCAGAGGAGGGACATTATTGCCTCCAGTGTCACAGTCTCAAGTGCCGCAGTTTCAAGTGCCACAGTTCCAAGTGCCGCAGTTCCAAATGCCCCAGTTTCAAGTGCCACAGTTCCAAGTGCCGCAGTTCCAAATGCCCCAGTTTGAAATACCCAAATTTAATTAGTCTCTGCTTCAATTGTCTGCACTTTTATTTCAGCAATTTGTCACGAACTCTCATGGTTAGGGCTTAAATCGTACCTTCAATAGCATCAAAACCCCAACGGTTGATAAACTTCAATAAACTTCTGTCACTTCCGGCGTTCTGTAATTGTTATTGTTTTCAAAGCAATTTCTACCAAGGTAATATAATTGACTAATTTTCGACGGCACTACCCAGAATCCAAATTGGCTACGAGAGCAGCTATAGGCGATCGCAACCAGTTTACGTAGATATATGCAATTTCTGGATCTTTGTTAGCAACGAGATTCTATCTGATTTGTTGTAATTGTTTAATCTTTTCTATCAACAGACGAACTTGAACAGGTTTGTTACGAAACCAGTCTGTTGACCAAATACGGTGAATTTCCCAACCAAGCCTTTCAAGCACCTGTTGTCTGAGGCGATGTCTACGACGGGCTAACGCCTACGCGATCTCTGGCAGGAGGTGAACTATGGTAAGATGCACCATCACACTCAATCCCCAGTAAAAACTCACCAGGGCGATCGCTATTGACTACACCAAGGTCAATCCGGTATCCTGAGCATCCAACTTGGGTGCGGATAGTGTATCCCTGCTGGACTAAGACATGGTAAACATCTTCTTCAAATGGCGAGTCAAAATGGAGAGTATCTGTGTAAGAGTTACCTTGCAGTTTTTTTCCACCACTGGCTGCGAACTCCAGGTAATCGTACAGTAATTTTACACCTTTGCTTTGGGCGCGTGTTGGCCCGATGTCACCAGCCACAATAGAAGAAACGAGTGTAATTTTACTTTTTGCCCGCGTGACAGGGACATTGAGCCGTCGTTCTCCACCTTGCCGATTTAAGGGGCCAAAGTTGAGAGAAAGTTTACCTTGATCATCACGAGCATACCCAACGCTGAGTATGATGGCATCTCGCTCATCACCCTGAACGTTTTCTAGTGCTTTCAAAAAAAACTGAGGTGAGTTATCAGTGCAAAATGTCTCTAGATCAGGATATTCTTTCCCCAAAATTTCAATTTGCTCTCGAATCGCGTCGGCTTGGGCTTCGCTAAAGGCAATAATACCAAGGGATTGTTCGGGAAATCGTTGAAAATGCTCCAACGCCAACTGAGCAACCACTTTAGCCTCGCGTCGATTATCTCTGCGTTTACCGCGATCGTAAACACCATCAGAAACGTGCTTAAACCACACTCCCAAATCTGGATTTTGAACTGGATTTGGAAATGTAACTAATTCGTTGCCGTAAAAATGACAGTTGGAGAAAGCAATCAAACGCTCATCCTGACTGCGATAGTGCCATTTCAACATGTGTGCAAACATAAATTTTGAACATTCATCCAAAACGGTTTCATAGCTTGCATCATCCTCATTATCGATATCTTCTTGGCTGTCTCCGGTTGAAAAAAATGAAGTGGGAGGAAGCTGTTTATTGTCCCCAATCACAATGACTTGATTTGAACGGATAATTGAAGGAACAACATCCTCAGTCCGAAGCTGAGATGCTTCATCAAAGATCAGAACATCAAAATGAACTACATCTGGATTGATATATTGACTCTACTGTTTGAAAAATTCCAGCAACTCGATACACCCTACCACCGCCGCTACGAAGGTACTGGACTCGGTTTAGCTTTAACTAAACAACTTATAGAACTGCATCGGGGTCGCATTGAAGTAGAATCCACTGTGGAAATTGGCTCAATTTTTACCGTATGGATACCAGTCCAGCCGATGAGAGTTCTGAGTCAATAGTCTAAAAGTTTTTACTCCATGCCTAATATTTCATACCCAATTAAAATTGATATTATTCATTCATTACTTGTAATAGTGAAGGTTCTCGTATATCATCTTGCATACCGTAATCAACTGTACCAAACTCTAGTTGTAACATCAGGCGGTCTCGATTGACTGGAGTTATACCTTTATGAAAGCAGAACGTATTTTCTGCAAAACCAAAGCCTGCTTTTCCATAAATAGTTACTAATGATTTTTCTCCATAATAGTTGATAATTTCCTCGTCTGTTTCTGATTTAGCTACTAACAAATATGAAATTTTCTTTTTTTTATGGCTTCCTTGCACGCAGACGTGAGGTCCACTATACACATCAACATCAGTCAAATAAAAGAAAAATTTAAAAAAGCGATAGTCATCTAGGTCATAGTGAAACATTTGAAATGTTCGTTTTTTTTGTTGCTCTGTAGTTTCCCCTGAAAAACTCCACCACAATAAAGTTGATTGATGTACAGGCTTATGCTTTAAATACTGAAATGCTATTGCTAATAACTTTGGGTCATTTTGTAATTTTTTTATAGCAGGACAGAGCGAAGCAGTGTTGAAATAACCAGCTAATTTCAGTTCTTGACTATAATAGCTTTCTGCTAATTCCTTTTGATGATAGTAAAAACCTAAGTTCGTTTTGCGATTACCATAGCAAGGATGAGAATGAGCAAATATAACTATTTCTTGCAGTATTTCTTCAGGAAGATTAATACCTAAATAAAAACCATCTGTTTTCAGACTGTTAACTACTTCATCTACGTCAATATCTGGGAAAATAGTAGAATTTTCATTTATTGAGTACTCGTTTGATGGATTTATAAGTTCAAATAAAAATTCTCTGACAGCTCGTCCTAAACGAAATCTAGCAACTTTTCGCATTAACAACCATTTTGGGTTTTTAGTTAAACCTTTATAGTTTTCGTGAAAAATATCGTACAGCAGTGGAAACCTTAGAGCTAATTGTTTTAACATATAAAACTCCTAAGTTTTGGACGAATATAATTCGCTAATACACAAACCAAGTCCGCTTGCGCGGACTAACGCAAAAACAAGGGTTTGAACCCACGCAGATGGGTTTTGTCTGTGTAGCCGCGACTTCTAGTCGGCAAGGCGAGTAATAAATTAGACTTTTCAAACAATCTCTAAGTAAAACTTTAGTCAAGAGTTCTACTTATCCTCTTGGCTTGATCTGTATTTAAGAAAGACGTTGGCGTTGCTGAATTAGGATATAAAACTCAAAAATAAATTCTTCTCAACTTTTACTATAGGAATCATACTTGAATCTTACTAAGCATACTGAGAAACAAACCTTTGTATGGCAAGCTTCTAGCCAATTTGATTTTTTAGAAATCAAAGATGAGTCCTATATCTGCGACTCTGTGTGATGGACACTTTTCTTAATTCGGGATACCTATCCTCCACGCAAGTGTCTTACTGTGCGTAATACAAATTCATGTTTCCACTCAGCAACGCCGTGATTTCATATTCAAATTTTGCTTTAACTCTTAAAAAAAGAGTTAATTCTTAAAACTTAGAAACCCCCTTTGGGAGCAAATAATTTGTTAATAGCATCATACTTGCTATTATCCGTTTTAAAAATAATCCCTAAGATAGATAAATTCCAGGGCTATTTCATCTTAAAAAGCTGCTTGAGGCTGTTGGGGTGTCGGCGATTGGTCAGAGACTATGAGTTATTGCCGGAAACATCGGAGACGTTTATCTACCTTGCCATGATCCGGATCATGGTGAGGCGATTAGCATAAAATTTGACCCCTCAAAACTTTTCAAACACCCTCTAAGCCCAATCACAGAAACCACTTTCCGTTTCTGCTCTGGCGTGACCTCCAGATAATCTTTAGAAATATTATCAACAAGCTAGCTTGATATAACCATGTTAATTGCTTTATACTGGGTTGTTCACATATTCTATTTTGCACATACCTCAGCAGATACCCTTTGGTATCCTGAGAGTAAACAACCGTACCATCATTGATAACATCTCTGTATTCGATACTTGTGGTATCTACAATGACACTGGCATGGCGAAAGTATTCTAAATTATTTCCTAAAAGTAAGAGTGAGTCCCAAATAATGGTAAATATTAACGCTTCAACCGACTATTCAAAAAGAGTACCTAATCGGCTAATCACTAAACTTGGTAGATTCTCTTGGTTTCGTAGCATCCGCAGTAAAATCAAAAAAATCCCTAAAACCTATAAGGTACAATTCAGCAATATTTTTTTTGAAGATATAAATACAAAACACTGTCTTGAGCAAATTAATAATACTTCTTTATACCAAGGTTTTTATCTCAAGCAAAACCTAGTCGATGAAATATTTAATTTTGCTATTGATAACGAATGTATAGAACCAAATACTTATAAAATATTTCATGCACTCTTATATAATAATTTGCCCAAATCAAATTACATATATCGTGGATTAGTAACTAACACCCACAAATGCCGACCCATAGATGAGGTGAAATTTAACTACAAGGCAATTGAAATTGCTACGAAATTTTTAGGATATGAACCAACTAATATTACCCAACATCTAACTTGGAGTCTTGTCGTACCCGAAAGTGAACATTTCATACAACAAAATTATCCTGCTGCTAGATGGCACTACGATGTTGTCGGTGAAGAATCACTAACTTTTAATTTCTATCTCACTGATGTCAATAATGATCAGGAAGGGCCTCACCAGTTTATTTCTGGGACTCATAAAAATCTACCTTGGCAACTCCTTTTCAAGCCCAGTAGCATCTGTGAAAATACCCTTGATAAATACTTCCCTCAACAACTCAAATCATCGATACTCGGTAAGTCGGGATATGGGTTTATTGAAAATCCCTTATGTTTGCACCGTGTTAAGCCACCTGCGATGAAACCACGATTAATTCTGCAACTTCGTTACTCTTGAAACAGATGTAATTTCAGTAGACCGAAAAGTTTTGCGATCGCTCTGTGATGAATACCTGTCTGAGTGCATTTTTGTTTAAAAGCTGTGCTTTTAAACGTCAGTGATGAATGCTTTGGTTGACCTTGCAACATAACGCTCTTCTGACTTTCCACATCCCGTGAAAAGTCAGGGTAAAACCCTCTCCTGCACCAAGTGACTCTATCATTACCCGATCATTGCTTTCAAATACTCGGTTAATTTCTTCCTCAACAATATCCCATCCATCTCGATCTTTGGCTCCATTGTTCAAATAATCAATCCATATTGGCTCTACAGGAAAAAATTTGATTGCCATCTGAGCATTAACCAAGGTTCCAATGTGAGTTTTACCCGCTCCTTTTGGGCCAACTAAGATGAATAGCATTTTCATTATATTTGTCAAGGAAGTTTGAGCGATGATTTTTGGGCTTCAGTCTGGAAAAGCTAGACCAGTCATGGGGTCACGGATATACAACCCTAATGTGAGACTACGGATCGCTTCATCCCAAACGGGTATTAATTGTTCTGCTTGATCTGCCCAATAATCGAATGTAATCAAGCACTGAACATTTGACCCCAAACCAATGCAAGTCCGTGAAAAAGCTTCCCGTGGTTCTTCCTGAGTGTCAATGAACTTCATCTCTGTCCACACAATCCTGGCAGTTTGGCGCTTGATGGTAAAAATTTCTCCCTTAGCAATGATGTTACGACTGTCGTCTTCCATCACTTTCTTTAAAGTAGATTTTAACGGAAACTGGCTCCAGTCATTGGGTGGCAAACGATTGAAAGATACTTCCAGACAGCAATCATCGTTGGGCGGTTTTTTATCGAGGAACTTAAAGGATTTTTCTTGTGGCTCAAAAACCCAATTCTGGGGAACGTTGAAGCGAACAGCGCCTCTATCTGCTACAAAAATTTTGTAGCCTGATGGAGATTCCCAGCGATGGTCAGGTTTTAGTTCAAGCGTTTCTTTAATCCACTGGAGATTGTTTTTTTTACGCTTTGCCATAGTATTTTTGCAAGTTTGCTCAACAGTGTCCGTGGTAGATATGGCCTACAAAAAATCACTTGGTATTGGATAATACTGAATCTCACTTAGCTGGCTAATGTTGCATGATTTCCGTGAACACAAGATTCAGGTTAACGTCCCAACATTTTATCTCTGAGATGCTTAATGCGATCGCGCAATTTTGCCGCTTCTTCAAATTCCAATTTCTTCGCCGCCTCTTTCATCTGCGCTTCCAACAGAGTAATCAACCCTGGAATCTGTTCTAATGGCAGTTCATCTATATGTTCATCTACAACTTTCAAGTCAGTTGCATTTAACCGCCGAGATACATCTAAAAAAGCCAAAATCGCATTACTTGATTTTTTCACAATTGGTTGTGGTGTAATCCCATGCAGCCGATTATGTGCCGTTTGAATACCACGCCGCCTGTCTGTTTCATCAATGGCTTTAATCATGCTACCTGTCAGGTTATCGGCATACAAAATCGCTTGTCCCTGGACGTGACGCGCGGCTCTACCAATAGTTTGAATTAAGGAACGCTCGGTTCGCAAAAAACCTTCTTTATCTGCATCCATAATTGCTACTAAGGAAACTTCGGGTAAATCCAAGCCTTCCCGCAGCAAATTCACACCAACTAATACATCAAATTTCCCCTCGCGCAAGTTCTGCAAAATTTCAATGCGCTCAATAGAAGTAATTTCGGAATGTAAATACCGTACCCTTATACTGCGGTCTTGCAAATATTCTGTTAAATCTTCCGCCATCCGCTTGGTTAATGTGGTAATTAACACTCGTTCATGGCGATCGGCTCTATCTTTAATTTCTCCTAACAAATCATCAATTTGTCCTTCGGTGGGACGCACGGAAATTTCTGGATCAATCACCCCAGTTGGTCGAATTACTTGTTCAATTACATGATCTTCAGAAATTTCTAATTCCCAATTCCCTGGAGTTGCTGAAACAAAAATACACTGATTCACCTTTTGCCAAAATTCTTCTGCTTTCAAAGGACGGTTATCAGCAGCGCTAGGAAGGCGAAATCCATGTTCAATTAAAACTTTTTTTCTCGCTTGGTCACCGTTATACATGCCGCGAATTTGGGGCACTGTAACGTGAGATTCATCGATAATTAGTAGCCAATCTTTGGGAAAATAATCAATTAAACATTCTGGTGATTCTCCAGCTTGCCTTCCTGCTAAGTGACGGGAATAGTTCTCGACACCGTTGCAGTAACCTACCTCACGCAGCATTTCTAGGTCATAGCGTGTACGTTGATCTATGCGTTGCGCTTCTAATAGTTTCCCAGCTTGTTCTAAAACTAGTTTTTGCTGTTTTAACTCGGCTGCAATATCATTACAAGCTACTTCTAGCCGTTCTTCTGGGGTGACAAAGTGACGTGCGGGGTAGACATTCACGGCTTCCAAACTCTTGAGAATTTCACCTGTCACCGGGTCAATATAGCGAATCGCGTCAATTTCATCACCAAAGAATTCGACACGAATTATTCGGTCTTCGTATGCTGGGCCAATTTCTAAGACATCGCCTCGGACGCGAAACTTTCCCCGACCCATTTCTATGTCGTTGCGGCTATATTGAACATTTGCCAAATCTCGTAAAATTTGGCGTTGATTTACTTCCATACCTATCTGAAGGGGGATGGCAGCTTTGAGGTATTCTGCTGGCATTCCTAAACCGTAGATGCAACTGATGGAAGCAACGACAATGACATCACGGCGTTCAAAAAGCGATCGCGTCGCTGAATGCCGCAACATATCAATTTCATCATTAATCGCTGCGGTTTTTTCAATATAAGTATCGGTAACGGGAATATACGCTTCTGGCTGATAGTAATCGTAGTAGCTGACGAAATACTCGACTGCATTGTTGGGAAAGAAATCTCGTAACTCGTTACAAAGCTGTGCAGCCAGGGTTTTGTTATGCGCCAGAACTAAGGTAGGCTTGCCAATTTTCTCAATAACTGCTGCTACCGAAAATGTCTTGCCAGTTCCAGTAGCTCCTAACAAAGTTTGGTAACGATTACCAGCTTGGATACTAGCGGTTAGTTGTGCGATCGCTTGTGGTTGATCGCCCGTGGGACTAAAGGGAGCTTGAAGACAAAATTCTGTCATACAGTTTTGCTGGAAATACCCGATCTCATGGTGACGATTCCGCCCTGTATCCATTGTAGCTGGGTTATTAGAGCAAATAAATAGTAATAATTCTTTACAAAAATTATTTATTTAAATTTACTTATGTATCAGTTTTAAAGATTCTTATATCTATATGAGGTTGTTTAAGGTTAAACTCTAAAGTATATGGGAAAAAATTTCATCTTTCCTTAATTATTGTAAAATTCAATTAACAAACCAGAGGTTTTCGTTTATGACTATTAGCAACGCTGGCAAAGCAACCAGTTCTCGGCAAAAGTCTGCCAAGTCTCCAGGGGAAACAATAGAGGAAGTTGAAAATCAACAAGACCAGAGCTTGAATGCTGATAAAGTCGATGAAGTTAGTGGACTGCCAGTGGGAGCTTCTGGAACACTCGCTATTTCTGCAATTCGTCCTATAGGGGCTAGCGACTTAGAAGTTGCTGAACACCTCTCAATTGCTGGGGTGCGTCCCGTTAGCACCAGTACATTAGAAGTAGTTGAAACCTATAATTCAATGGGCATTCGTCCAATTGGTGCTAATACATTCCAAGTTGTTGAAAGTATCAATCTCTCTGGGATTCGTCCAATTGGCTCAAGTTTATTGGTAATTGATGAAAGCTATTCAACATTCGGTAATCGTCCAATAGCATCAAATGAGATTGACAATTCAGAAAGCCTAATGGGTTTTCTAGATTAGATAAAAAAATATCCCCATAACTTTATTAACCCAGTTCCTATATGGAACTGGTTTTTTTTAGCTAAAAAAAGTGAAGATTCAATATTTGCACTTTTTCTATGTCTTTTAGCATAGATAACTAAGCTATCTTTACTTTATTTTATATTCAACCAACAGCCAGAACGCTTACTACAATTACCTTTCTGAATTACGAATTACGAATTACGAATTACAAATTCTTGAATATGCCTTGTGGTGGAAGGCTTTAGCAAAAACTTTAAGCTACTGTGTAAGGGTAATAACAAAGGATTTCAAAGTTAGTTTTGTAGCTTTGAAATAAACTTTTCATAAAAGAAGGAGTACCAAATGAGCTTAGAAGAACGGGCTAAAGCAACTGCTAAAAATATCGAAGGTAAAGTCCAAGAAGCAGCATCAGAAGTTACCGGCGATCCAAAAGATAAAGCTGAAGGCAAAGCAAAACAAGCTGAAAGCGAAGTCCGTCACGGTATTGAAGACGTGAAAGATAATGTGAAGAAAAAGATTGACTAATAATTCATAATTTTTTTGCATAAACTTTAGGGATATAAATGGGGTGGATTCCACTTTTGCAAAAAAGGATGAAGTATTTAAGATTCAACGCTATACCCCTTTCTTCTTTTCTTAGCAAGCGTGGAAAGTTAAAGGGCTAGCTTGGATTGACAGAAATCTTGTAGAGACGTAATTTATTACGTCTCTATATTCCAGAATAAAATTATTATAAATTAGAGCAATAACCTCTATATGTTCCAAGTTTATAAATGCAAGCGTTAGTTTGAATATCCAACCCATTCTATTTGTTGTTTAAAGTCTTTTTTCAGGAGGTCAAAGAATGATTCTGTTTCAGCAAAGTCGCAAAATATTGGCGACTTTCCTTTTAATCGGAGTAATGATAATAACTACCGCCTGTGGTGGTGGTGCTGTGTCACAACTTGACCGTCCAACTACCCCCTCAGCAATTAGTCGAGATGTAACTTATGCAGAGTTAGAGCGAGGCAATACCCCAGGAGGACAAAGCTTTGGTACCTGGGTTGTGCAAACATCTCGCGGATTAGTTCAGGACGCTTATGTTCGTGATAACAACAAACTAGGTGTTGTGATTTCCCCTAAAGTTAGTCCTAACGAAGTGCGACCATTAGCAAAATCATTGGTTCAAGGTTTTCATAAAAACTTCCCCAATCAAGACTTAAAGGTTTTGATTTATGCGCCTGATAAGCAATTGATTTTGACTACCGAATATGACACTCAGACTAATCAAGTTAAATATAGCTAAGTGCTGTATTTGCAATAAGAGCTTGAAGAGAGTTTGATGAATTGGGATTTGGATTTATAGCTTGGAAATACCATCTCTCAAAATAAATTGACGGCAAAAAGGAGATAAGTAAAGTGGCCAGCAGCGAACAGTATAAACGTCAAATAATGAAAGATTTGGCTCAGGGCGATGTTGAATCTTTAGATGATACTACAGCCGAATCAACAGCAGAATATCAAAATTTTGATGATTTCGCTCAAAGGACAACACCAGATCAACGTCGGCAGTTATTTGGTCGATCTTTACATCCAGATCGGATACCAACCAGCCAAATGGAGCCAGAATTACAACAGGCGATCGCACAAATTAAACCCAATGAACGGGATGATGTAGCAAGAGCCTTTTTCAAGCACTTGAAGGAAAGAAAACTAGACGAGAAGCATCTAGAGCAACAGTTGGGACTATCTACACACCACCCCAGCCGTATGACTGCTGATGATGTTAGCAAACTAGCGTCTTTTGCCTATCACAACCATCCCGATATTTTCCGCGAAGTGCTGGCGGAGCAACCAGGGATTATCAAGTTTCTCAGTAATCCTGTAGTGGCAGGTATTATTGGAATTGCGGCGGCTAAGTGGTTAGGTAGTCGCAAGTAACTTCTGAATTTTAAGTTTGGAGGATGACTAAGAGATTAGGTGGGTATTACCCACCTTTATTTTTGATCAAAATGACCTAAATCAGCGATCGCACAATGGCAATTTCTACGACGATCCTAACTGCGGCAACTTTGCCCTGAAAATTATTCAAAATCTCAAAAAATTATAGTAATATACCACAGGCATTAACTATCTTCAGCTACATCTGATTGTTAACGCTCTTAAATTTACAATCGATGAGAATATACCGTGAGCCTAACTCTTTATTTTCTCCGTCACGGACAAACAGAATGCAGCCGCAATAATTCCTTTTGCGGTTCCATAGACTCAGAACTTACACCAGAAGGGTTGGATATGGCAAAGGCTTTTGCTGACGCATATAGTTATATCCCTTGGACAGAAATATTTTGTAGTCCAATGCGACGAACTATATTGACAGCAAAACCCTTATGTGCAGCAATAGGGATGGAACCACAACTCAGAGATGGTTTAAAGGAAATCAACTATGGCAAGTGGGAAGGAAAAACGCCAGAAATAATTAGCCGTGAATATCACGATGATTATATTCGCTGGTCAGCAGATCCGGCTTGGAATGCTCCAACTGGTGGAGAAATGGCTGTGACAATTGCTTCTCGTGCCTTGCAGGTGATTGAAGAAATCAAGCAAAATTACACTAGTGGTAATGTTTTAGTTGTTTCACACAAAGCAACCATCAGAATTATTCTGTGTAGTTTACTAGGGATTGATGTGGGACGCTTCCGTTTTCGTTTAGGATGCCCTGTAGCTTCAGTCAGTATTGTAGAATTTACCTCACATGGGCCGCTGTTAAAGCTTTTGGCAGACCGTAGTCATTTGGATGAGCAGTTGCGGAATTTACCAGGAACGTGAGGGGTTACTTGCATCGCATTGCTTTCACCAAGGGATCATTTTAGGGATTGAAAGCTACAGGCATTGATTTCATACCTTTCACCAGAAAAAACCATATCTGATCACAATTTTAGTCACTACAATTGCATCGATTTTATCAAGCTTTGGGAGAGGAAAAGAAGACTTGAACTAATAACTAATGGATTGACGCATTTGCTAACGAGTCTGCCTACATTAGGATTTACGCATAAAGATTTTGTGGGAGAATTGGTTGAAAAGTTTACTATTAACGCTGCCAATCATAGATTAATCGTCCATGACGATCACGAACCAGTTCCCATTCTCCACGACGATATGGTTGTCCGTGATAACGTACAGAGCGATAGCGTCGTCTATAATAATGTCGTCGATTCCGCTGGCGTTGATAATAATATTTTCCAGTCCGTTGCCGTCTATGATAACGTCGTCGAGTCCGTCGATGAGCTAATAAAAGCTCTTCACTTTGCTCTCCAACTAATTTTGTCTGTGCGTCAAGAGTGTGTTCCTTGAGAACATTATTTAGAGTATTATCCTTGGCTTCAGCCAAAGCAGGTGGATATATGAAGGCTAATAGCAGGAACACAATTGAGGATAGCTTTTTGAAACGGTTCACGTCTTTGCTTTCCCTAGACTATTGGTAATAATCTTATTTAATACTTAAGTTGAATAACTATATAGTTCAGAATTCACAAATTTGAGTAATGCGAAAGTATTAAAAGTACTTATATTAAATGTGAAAAAGTTCGAGTTTGTCAACTTTGGTAGAAGCAGCAATTCATCAAAACCACTCATTTCTATCAAGTGAACTTAGATTAATTAGTAGTGTCTTGTGGCTCCTAATTTTGTTTTTGTCAAGCAATATAATCATGCTGCTGACTCTGTACTGGTCAAGTATTTTGTAGACCCAATGTTTTAAGGCTGACGTGCTACTACGAATATTCTTAACCGAGCAGTATTGACTTCGGTGTTGGTTGGTTAAGGAAGAAAACCCAACATTTTCATGGCTTTGTTGGGTTTCACTCCTGGTATTAGACAGTTAACGGTTGCCCTTGTTCAATTGCAGCTTGCTCATTGGTTGATTGCTTAACTCTATTGAGCCATTTTTCAGCCTTTGAGTAGTTATCTTTTTCTACCTGTTGAATTGCTTGCTGGAAGTGCAATTGCACACCCCAAACATCTGCATGGAGACGGTTCTCTTTCTTCATGCGCTCAAAGAATTCTACTGCTTCGATGTGAGATAGTTCACCAATCGTTTTAGCGATCGCCATAAACACCTCAAATACATCATCTGCCATCTTGGCATCACCACAGACGTAGTAATTACATTGCGGATGATTCACGACATGCCAGAGTTCTTGGGCTTTTTCTTGCATCAAGCCCACTATGTTAGGAGTTAGAAGTTAGGAGTTAGGAATTATTATCTTTGTCCCCCTCACTTGTTAGCTCAGTATATTTGCAGTAAACGTTTATTCCAATTTTTAAAATATATAATACGACAATTGTTGCGATCGCAGCATCCATCGGTATTCCATTTACTGCTGCAACTGCCACCAGTGAGCCAATGATACTGTTGAGTAGAGAAGCACTACCAGGGTTCTTGGTGTATTCTTTAATTTTGCCCTGTAAACCATCATCACCACAGATTTCCGCGCGGATTTCATTGAGGGTCAGCTGTAAAAGAGATTTTTTGCCCCTACTATAATCTGTTTTGCCGACTTTCTCTTGCCAGAGTGCATCAAAACTGGCTTCTAGATTCCCGTTGTGGTGCTGTAGGGTAGTAAGTGCTTGTTGCGCTGGGGTGTCGTTTACGAGAAGTTGCTGAAGTTCTTGGATTTCGATAGGGGTTAATTGGGCATTCATATATATTTGACTTAATTATTTATGGAGTATTTGTTAGTTCCTGAATCAATTCTTCAGGTGTGATAATTCTAGGAATAGCAACTGGAAAATCTCTTGGGTTGCGAGTAATAATAGCATCTAAATGATTAAGTACCGCAGCGCTGTATTGAATAGCGTCTTCAAAATCTCTAAAGTTAAAGTTTAGTGCCATATTGATTGCGGTACTGTCTACGGTAGCGACACGGCAGAAGTTGACCAATTGCCTTAAATAAGTAAGTGTCCACTCTCGACCTCTTGCCCTACGGATGATGTAATACAAATCACTAAAAGTTGAGGCGGAAATATAACCTTCTACCTGTCCTTGCTCAACTACCACCAACACTTGTTCACTTGCCTCTAGAAAAGGTTCACGTTCAAGGGCATCATCTATAATGATGTTGGTGTCTAACAAGATTTTCACAGATTATGTTTCTCATTTAAAGCTTCCCATCGGGCTTGGTCTGGGTCAAAGTCTGGTGGTGTGGGTGGGGCATTTTCAAATAAACCTTCAAATGCTTTGACTTTAGACTTTCTTTTCGGCTTTTCTGGCTGTGGCTCAGTAGAAGTTTCCAAGGATGGAACTGGCTGCAAAATAATTACTTCCACTTTTCCAGGAGCAATATTTAGAGGTTCGTCAATAATTAAATGACCTGATTCGTCAATTGTGGCGTTCAGCTTGTAGGCTTGCATATTGCTTTTCCTCATCTATATATAATTAAATAATATTTCTGGCAATTTCACAGATTATGTTTCTCGTTTAAAGCTTCCCATCTGGCTTGGTCTGGGTCAAAATCAGAAGGCGTAGGTTGTGTTTTTTCAAACCAGCCTTGCAAAGCTTTGATTTTTGTTTGTCTCTTCGGCTTCTCTGGCTGTGACTCAGTAAAAGCTTTCAAGGATGGAACTGGCTGCAAAGTAGTTCTTGAATCAACGATCGCAGTTATAAGTGAATGTCTTGTCGTCACCAACATTACAACATTAAGTCTTAACGCTATAACATTAAGGCTTAATGCTATAACCTTAAGGCTTAACCTTATAACATTAAGGCTTAACGCTATAACCTTAAGGCTTAACCTCATAACATTAAGGCTTAATGCTATAACCTTAAGGCTTAAGGTTACGACATTAAGGCTTAAGGTTACAACTTTTTGACAAAAGCTTATGCGATCGCTCTTTAGGGTAGTGCGCTGTGTGCGATCGCAAGCAATGCTTAAACAAAACTTATGAATGATTTGACGTTGGCAATAAATCTTGCACTGCACCCTAAGACTCTGTTTCTAGCCTATCTCGCGCTGTCCAAATTGCCTCGCGGAACTCTCCAGCGCACTCTTCACCCCTCGCCTCGCACCAAATGGCTTGAAACTGCCTTTCACCTAACTGCTTGAGCATACGGGCTAATTCATTGATATAATGACCAATCCAAACTTTATGATGCTTTATTTCAATGGCTAAAGCATGAATGTAAATTTGCAAAGCCTCAGCGTAATTTTCTTGAGCTTCTAAAACCCTTCCCCATTTACCCAATGTTTGTGAAGCCTTACGCCAATCGCGGAATTGCTCAAAAACTTTATAGGTTTTTTGATAATAATAAACAGCCACATCAAACTGCCGTTGTTTTTGGGCTACCATGCCCAGGTGGTGATATTCACCAGCAGCACTGTACAAATCCCCGGCATCTTCATATATCTTCAGCGCCTTGTTGTAGTAATCAACAGCCACATCAAACTGCCGTTGCTCTTCGGCTACCCTGCCCAGGTGGTGATATTCATCAGCAGCACTGTACAAATCCCCGGCATCTTCATATATCTTCAGCGCCTTGTTGTAGTAATCAACAGCCACATCAAACTGCCGTTG
>NZ_WBKL01000190.1:0-9678 GCF_015714705.1 Nostoc sp. NZL
GGCAGGGGGCAGGGGGTAGGGGAGAAGATCCTCCCCCTTGCTCCCTGCTCCCTGCTCCCCTGCCTCTTCTCCCCATGCTTCATGGATAGCAGCCACAACATCCAAATACAAAGGCTCCCCGGCGCTACCTGCTTCTTTAGTGCGGTCGAGAACTGCGATCGCTTGTACACTAGTTGGTAATACTGCAACAAACCTTTGGACATCAAAGGGGCGGTAAAGTCGCACTTTCACCACGCCAAGTTTTTCACCATGGGCGTTCAGGTAATCTACTGTTTCATGGACGGTTTCACAACCTGAACCCATAAGAACAATAACGCGATCGGCATCGTTAGCACCGTAATATTCATAGATTTTATAATGCCTTCCCGTGCGTTCTCCAAATTCATCCATGATGCGTTGGACAATTTCTGGACAAGCGTTGTAGTAAGGGTTCGCACCTTCACGTCCTTGGAAGTAGACATCAGGGTTTTGAGCAGTACCGCGCAATACTGGACGGTCTGGGGTGAGGGCGCGGCTGCGGTGGGCAAGTATTAGATTATCGTGGATTAGCGATCGCAAATCGTCATCTGAGAGCAGTTTGACTTTCTGCACTTCATGTGATGTGCGGAAGCCGTCAAAGAAATGCATAAAGGAGACTCGCGTCTCTAGGGTAGCAGCATGGGCGATGAGAGCAAAATCTTGACTTTCCTGCACCGAAGCGGAACACAGTAGAGCAAACCCAGTTGCACGAGCTGCCATCACGTCGCTATGGTCGCCAAAAATTGATAAAGCGTGGGTAGCCAAGGAACGGGCTGCAACGTGAACCACGGCACTAGTCAACTCACCAGCAATTTTGTAGAAGTTGGGTATCATCAACAATAATCCCTGAGATGCCGTGAAGGTGGTACTCAAGGAACCTGTTTGCAATGCCCCATGCACAGCACCAGCAGCTCCTCCTTCGCTTTGCATCTGCACGACGCTGGGAATAGTACCCCAGAGGTTGGGACGACCTTCTGCTGACCAAGCATCTGCCCATTCACCCATTGCTGAAGAGGGGGTGATGGGATAAATGGCAATCACTTCATTTAGTTTGTAAGCAACACGAGCAACAGCTTCATTCCCGTCGATGGTTGCAAAGGTTTTGTTCATAATTTGATTTTTGTCCCCGCCTCTAAGCTGCATTATCAGAACACGTGAATATAAGAATCAGAAATAGCCAAAACTAGAAAATGAGTGTATTATCTGCATTAAAGATTTATCGGTAGGATTTACTCCGTGTTTAAAGGATAATTTATTGATGGCTTTTGGCTCTTAAGTTAACTTTCAACAAATATTGCATCTATTAATATCTCATCTGCAATACTGCATCTATTAATATGTATTAATAATGTACTCAATTACCCAAGTCTCTCTTTGATAAGACTTTAAGGCTATTTATTAGTTTTTTGGGGGTACAGGGCCGGGAATTTCTGAGAGGATATCTGAAATTTTTTTGTATACACCTAACCCTTGGAGATCCCCCTAAATCCAATACGCTTGGGTTAAGGCTTAACTCTTTGTCAAACAAAGTCAATTTTTTAACGTAGACGCGGAGCGGCTTGCCGCAGGCTACCGCAAAGGGCGCAAAGGGCGCAAAGAAAGAGAAAAAAGAGAATAAAGGAATGCTTAACTGAACTGTATTGCCCCTAAATCCCTCTTAAAAAGGGGGACTTTAAGACTCTTGTTCTCCTGCAACTTTTCTCTTAGGGTTTACCATTGTCGCCGTGGAAACTCCAACTGCATTGCTTCATATTGCTGCCCTCAAGCAAATGAATGATGCCCATCTTTCAATCCCAATATTTATATTAATTTGGGCATTATACGATTTGATTTTTATCTTTCCATTAATGAATCAAAGGCGATTGTTAGCTAATGGCTTAACAATAAACGAAGATGAATGCGTGAATTACTGAAATGAGAAAGCAATCAAGCCTTTTGATAAAGCAATATGCCTTTTTACTTACTGAATCTACTGAAATGAGAAAGCAAACAAGCCTTTTGATAAAGCAATATGCCTTTTTACTTACTGAATCTACTGAAATGAGAAAGCAATCAAGCTTTTTGAGAAAGCAATCAGGCATTTTGAGAAAGCAATTAGGTATTTTGCTTACTGAATTCGACTTTATCTTTACTTTGGCTTTATAAATGACCTCTAAACAGCCATTCTTAAGTAAGTTTGACGAATTACGAATTGGTATTACTTGCTTGTAATGTAGTAGATTCTGTGCTATCGGTCTTCAGCTGACCATCTTCCATATAAATGATGCGATCGGCAATATCAAGGATGCGATTATCATGAGTAACTAGCAAAATCGTGCAGCCTTGTTCTTTAGCCAGCTTCTGCATTATTTCTACAACATCGCGCCCAGATTTTTTGTCAAGTGCAGCAGTGGGTTCATCTGCTAAGACAATTTTAGGATGGCTAACTAAAGCACGAGCGATCGCAACCCGTTGTTTTTGCCCTCCAGATAGCTTCTCTGGGTAATAATTTACACGATCAGCTAAACCGACAGTTTCCAAAATGGCGATCGCTTTGGCGTTGATATCTTGATTCAAAAAATCGTCGTGCAACTCTAGAGACATCCGCACATTTTCTCTAGCTGTTAAAAAAGTCATCAGATTATGAGCTTGGAAAATATAGCCAATCTGGCGACGCAGCTTAGTTAACTGCTGCTTTTTCGCACCACAAATTTCCTCTCCTAAGATTTTGAGGCTACCTTCTTGGGCAGAACGCAATCCACCCATTAAAGTCAACAAGGTGGTTTTCCCCGATCCAGAGGGACCAGTCATAATAACGATTTCTCCAGCCTTTATCTCTAAATTAATGTCAAATAATACTTGTTTGCGAAGCCCACCTTCACCAAAATAATGGTTAAGGTTGCTAACAGAAATCACAGGTTCTAAAACAGAAAGTGTTGAGTTGGAATATTCTGGTAAAGATTTTTGCAACATAGGATTTTATAGGGCATTAGGTATGGGAGAGATAATTCCTAATCTTTGTAGAGACGCGATTCATCGCGTCTAAAAAACATCGGCAGGGTCAGCAGATCGTAGTTTTCGCATTGCGATCGCACCAGAAACACTACACATAATCACAGTCAAAATCCAAACTTGTATCGCCCGTTCCATTTTCATAAAAATAGGAAGCATCGTCGCAGCGTAGGTGACTTGATACAATCCAAAAGAAAGGATAAATCCAGGCAGAAAACCTAAGATAGCCAATAACAATGCTTCTTGAATTAGAACTCCCAAAAGATAATTATCGGTATATCCCATTGCTTTGAGGGTGGCGTATTCTGGCAAGTGGTCAGAAACATCAGAGTAAAGGATTTGGTAGACAATCACGATGCCAACAATAAAGCCTACTCCAGTACCTAAACCGAAAATAAAACCAATGCCAGTACCTTCTTCCCAATAAGTTCTCTCCACTTTGGCAAATTCCTCTGGAGTCAGAACCCTGACATCTTTGGGTAATCCGTTAACAAGTTGCGATCGCACTTTTTCTACATCGGCATCTGGTTGAAGTGTAATTAACCCAACTTCGATGCGATCGGGTTTACGTTCTGGGAATAGCTGGAGAAAAGTAGAGTCACTGGTGATCACATTACCATCGGCAGCAAAGGAAGCACCATCAGTAAACAAGCCCTTAACAAAGACGGCTTTACTATTCAGTTCCGTGTCAAATTTGCCTGTTTTCTTAAAGATATCGGCAACTGCGCCGTATTCTGGACGACCTGCCTGGTCAAATATCACTTGATACAACTGTTTCAAGTGCTCCTGGTTTTGGTTAATTTCGGGTGATTTGAATGCGGGTTGTACCGGATCAACACCCCAAACCAAAATGGCACGCTCAAGACGTGTTTCGGGATTTCGCCACTGTCCGGTGCTGATGTAGACAGAATTAACTGACTGAACACCTTCATAACCTAATGTTTGATACAGTCGTTCTCTAGAAAAGTTTTTTACCGAAAACAAAGTTTGAAATTGGGGATTAATTAAAACCAAATCTGCCTGTAAATTGCGATGAGGTTTCACAGCAGCATCAAAAAGCGCACTTTCAAATCCCAACTGGATAAACATCAGCATATCGGCAAAGGTAATACCTGCGACTGCGACAGCCAAACGGGTTTTTTCCTTCATTAACTGCCGCCATGCTAGCGGCGTTTTGCGAAATATTTTAGGAAACATATTTAAAAAACCCTTTAATAACCCAGTGTTTCAGCTTGCTGTTCAAGCTGGCGCTCTCGCATGAGAAGAAATAAGGGAAGACCTAAAGAAACACCAACTAAAAGATTACAGACAACGTAAACCCAGAGATTTTGCATTTTTAGACGTGTCCCTTCCCAAAATACGAATGTCCACAAAACTAGCGATGAAACAATAACATCCATGCCAAAAAAACCAGAAATTTTGTTGGCAAAGAGTTGTTCAAAAAACAGCTTTATATCAAGACCATGCTCTAAGAGAAATGGAACAAACTGGGAGTAAGGTAGAACGAAGCCAAGTACACAAAGCAAAAGGTATATGACTTTAATCATGATTGAATTCATCCTATAAAAATGCTGGAATACATGAGACAACAAACAACTCTATATTTCAATTGCTGTCTGTACCTGTAAATTAGTGAAACCTGCAACTCGCTTACTGTCTTCAGGATTGAGGCGAATTTTCACCTCAACTACTCGGCTATCAAGGTTTTCCCCTGGCTGGTTGCTGAAAACGTTTTGTCTATTCACCTGCAAGCCAATTTGGGCAACGGTTCCTCGCAGTTCGCCAGCAAATGCCTGACTGCTAATAACTGCCTGTTGTCCTAGTTTTACTTTGCTGATGTCGGTTTGATAAACTTCTGCAACTGCAATCATCTGGTTTGTTTGCGCTAAGTCTGCAATGCCAGAATCACTAATTTTTTCTCCGACTCGCGTATGAATTTTGATGATCTGTCCCGCCATCGGTGCTTTGATGTAAGCACCCGCCAACTCGGTTTGGGCATGTTTGAGTGTGGCGATCGCATTTTCAACTTCTGTCTTGGCTGCGGCTATGTCTACAGGTCGGACTTCTGCAATACTGGTAAGTGTGGCTTTGGCTTCACTAACTTGTTTGCTACCAGTGGCGTTAGTGCGGGCAAGTGCTGCTTTGGCTTCAGCAAGTTGTTTGCTAGCAGTGGTGTTAATTCGGTTGAGAACTGCTTTGGCTTCGTCTACTTGCTGTTTAGCAGTTTCTACAGTCAAGCCCTTACTATCGTACAAAGAATTAGAAACTGCTCCTTGAGAATATAGCTGCTGATAACGTTGATATTCGGCTTCAGCATTTTTGAGTTCTGCCTCCAACTTCTTAATGGTTGCCTCTTGAGCTATCCTGTCTCCTTCCCACTGTGCCTCTATGCGGAATATCGCTTCCTGTTGCGCTGTTTTGTCTCCTTGAGATTGAGCTTGGAGGCGTTCAACGCTTGCCTGCTGGGCCTGAATTTCTCCTGCTTTTGCTCCTGCTTCAACTTGAGCGAGTTTAGCTTGGGCAACTCTAACTTGTTGTTGAGCTTGTAGTACAGCAGTTTGCAAGCGATCGCGGGCATCTAATATTGCCACAATCTGTCCGGCTTTAATGCGATCGCCCTCTTTGACTAAGATTTGGGCAATGCGATCGCCATCTAATGCTAAGGGCGCAAACAAGCTAATTACCTCTGCTTCCGGTTCTAGCCGTCCTAAGGCGGCCACTTTTTGAATTTTGGGCGTGGTTTCAACTGGCTCAGATTTCTCAGTTTGACCAACTAGCCCAAACTGAGAAATCCCATAAACAACAATTCCACCTGTAATAGCAGTAGCTGCAATTACTAATGCAATTAACCCTTGACTGGAAGCTTTGGATGACAGCTTTTCAACCATCTCTTTTGTTCTCATAAAAGTTTTATTTCCTGTGTAAAAAATTAGCTGATAATAGGCAAAAATTATTAATTATCTTTGACATACAAATATTTTTGATTCTTATGTATAAAGCATTTTGAAAAATAGAGAGGTACAAAATATAGCTATCAAACATTATGAAAAGCCTATTCCACTATTGGCTTCTGCTGCATGTTGCGGCAAGTATGCTGTCAGCATTTTTCCTAACAATGCACATTGTTGAATAAAATCAATTGTTTCATCACCCCATAATTTCTCTAGAATCAAACCATTGACAAAGCTCAAGACAAAGGAAGCTAATACCGGGTCTTGAATACCCAAAAAATCACAGGCTGCCTGCTGATAACGCTTATTAGTCCGCTTAAAAACACTATTTTTTAACATTTCCTTAGAGTCTTTGTGTTGACAAAAATCAATCCAAATGTAAGTCCATTTAATGAAGTAATCTTCGTTTTTTACTAAGTATCTTCCTAGTGCTTCCATTGACTCTTGTAAAGTTTGTGCTCCTTCTAGTTCAGCTAATGCTGCACTTAAATCCTGCTCACATATCTCTTGGGCCAATTGCTCAAATAGAGCTTGTTTGCTAGGAAAATAGTGGTACAACGTACCAGTAGAAACTCCTAATCCTTCAGCAATTTGGCGCATAGTGATGGAACCATAGCCTTTTTGGGCAAATAAATCAAAGCACTTGTCGAGCAGTTCTTTACGGTATTGCTCATGGTCAACAATCTTAGGCATATCTCAGTTATTATTTTTTATATCGAACGCTCGTTATGCATTAGAGTAACATCTTTGTTAGTGATATGTAAATGCATAGTTGATTAATTTAAATCGAACATGCGTTATAGTTTAACCTAGTTTTGCGCTAGATGTAATACTCTTGAACCTTGCATGACTAGAAGTCTGTCAAGCCAACAATGCTTGGTAAAACACTTCTCTTGTTTTATCTGACTCTGCGTTCTCTGTGCCTCTGTGGTTTGTTCTTTTACCCTTCAAACTGTCTTTGACAAACCACTGTCATGCGATTCCCAATACGGTTCGGTTAAGGGAAGAGACGCGATTTATCGCGTCTTTGTGATCTATAACTTTCATCAAAAAACCTTATCCGAACCGTATTGATGCGATTCCTACTTCATCGGCACGCACATCATTTCCATAGGCATTTTAGCATCCGGCGCACTAACGGCTGCTGTTAATAAGGTATTCGCCCTCACTCAAATTCCGAATTAGTTAATCAATTACACTATCCGTAGGCAGAAACTCTTTGAGGGCTTCTGCCTCAGCAGCTTTTACCACTGGAATAGAAAGGGGTACTGAACTGGCGATCGCAAATAACTGTTGTAGTTGACTCAGACCTGTCAAGCCACCACATAATAATACTTGGTCGCCAACTCGCAAATCCATGCCGCCATCAGGATAGCGGATAAACTTGCCATCGCGCCGGATCGCCTGTACCTGTACTCCAAATTGCTTGCTGATATCTAAATCTGCAAGGGTTTTACCTAGGGTTGGCGTATCTGCATTAACTGTAATCCACTGGCAAGCACTATTTTCTCCGGGAACAGCAGCTTGTCCTTTAGCAAATTCTGCCAAAGCTGCCAGTTCTTCATCTGCTCCGACTACCAGCAAGCGATCGCCATCCTCTAATTTAGTTTGATTATTGGGATAATCGATTTCATCGCCGTTAGCGCGGCGAATTGCCATCAAACTCGCTCCTGTTAAGTAGCGCATATCTGCTTCTTCTATGCTCATACCTATTAAGGGCGAATTAGATGGTAGAGGATACCAGCGCTGATTTAGATCGCGAGTTGCTTGGCGCAAATCGCGGGCAACTTCAGTTGCAGAACGCTCTGGTCGCAAATCTAAATAATGATCGTTGCGGATTTGCTGCATTTCGCGTTGGACGACAGCTGGCGACAACAAGCCTAAGCTTGTTAATAAATGAGTTGCCATTTCTAAGCTGGCTTCAAACTCTGGTTGGACAACTTCTTTTGCTCCCAATTGATACAGCACCTCAATATTTTTATCCTGAGTAGCACGGACAACCAAATCTAATTCTGGGCACAATTCCAGAGCGCGTTTCAAGCAAAGACGGGTACTCATGGGGTCTGGAAGTGCGATCGCCATTCCTTTGGCATGATTCACTCCGGCGGTTTCCAAAACATGTAAACTCACGCAATTGCCATAGACATAAGGCAGCCCAGCCTCACGTAACTGTTGAATTCTACTCTCTGATTGGTCGATTATTACCATCGGTAGGTCGTGTTGCTGCAACAACTTCACCAAATTCTTGCCCACTCGCCCATAGCCGCAGACTACCACATGGTCTTTGAAGGGCAAATCTTCCGACACATCCCGTACCTGATCTTCTTGTAAATACGGTTTCAACCAAGGCATTGATTCGGCAAAGTTAAATAAAAATGGCACTAACCGCAGAACAAAGGGAGTAAGCATGAGAGTGACTGCGGTGGTTCCCAAAATTAATAAGTATATTTGTCGGGACACCAGCCCCAATGATTGCCCTTCGCTGGCGAGAACAAAGGAAAATTCCCCAATTTGCGCTAGTCCTAAACCGGCGATTATGGCTGTTTTTAAAGGGTAGCGGAATAGCTTTACTAGGGGCGTGATAATCAAAAATTTACCTACGAAAACTAGTGCTACCAACCCTAAAATCAATTCCAGGTTGTTCCACAAAAACACTGGGTCAATTAACATGCCAATGGCGGCAAAAAATAAACTGGCAAAGATATCTCGCAGTGGTTCGACATAAGTCAGGGTTTGATCGGCGTACTCCACCTCCGAAATCATCAAACCGGCGACAAATGCCCCCATCTCAATTGACAGCCCCAAATACTCTGTCAACAGAGCAATGCCCAAACACAGGGCTACAACCCCTAATAAAAATAGTTCTCGGCTTTCGGTACGGGCTAACAGTCGCAACAAAGGTGGTATCAGCCAAATCCCCGCAGCTATTGCACCAGCAGCGAATAAAGCAATCCACAGTAGTGCTGTCAGTACGGCGATGCCAATAGTTTCTGCGGGTTGGTTGAGGGCTGGTAAGACTGCTAGCATTAGTCCCAGTGCCAAGTCCTGTACTACCAAAATCCCTAGCATCACTTGCCCGTGAGGCGTTTCTGTTTCGTTGCGCTCCATCAAGCACTTGAGAACAACGGCTGTGGAAGATAAGGACAGAATACACCCCAAAAACATGCCCTTAGCAGGTAAGGCTCCCCAGGCTCCAGTTAATCCGCATACCACAACTGTAACCAAAATTGTCAGAGCAATCTGGAGTCCACCTCCGCCAAGAGCGATCGCTTTTACCTTCTTAAGTTCCGCTAAGGAAAATTCCACACCCAAGGCGAATAACAAAAAGGCAACCCCGAACTGTGCCAGAGTCTCTACTTGAATAAGTTCTTTAATCAATCCCAGTCCGGCTGGGCCAATGATCATCCCGCCAATCAGATACCCTAGCAGCACGGGTTGTCGCAAAAGTGCTGCCAACAGTCCACCGCAAGCTGCAACACCTAGAACTAAAACTAAATCAACAATTAGCCTAAAATCTTCTTGCACCAGTTTTAAAAGAACTTTAATTAAGACCTATTAATTTAGGATACAAAGTTTTATGATCTCAAACCGCTTGTTTAATGAAGGTGCGACAAAATTTCCATATTGGGGATTAGGGATTGGGGATTGGGGATTGGGGATTAGGGATTAGGGATTGGGGATTGATTATTCGCCTCATCTCCCTCATCCTCCCCTGCCC
>NZ_WBKL01000201.1:0-51516 GCF_015714705.1 Nostoc sp. NZL
GCTTCGGGGCTTTCTATTGCTCCCCCTGCCCCCTGCCCCTCCGCCTCTTCGGTCAAAGTGAACGCACCCGTCCATACATCAAAGGCAGAATTGCAACTCTTAATTACAAATTACGAATTATTTCCGTACCACTACTAAAGTTCCATTCCTAGCCCAGTTGTAAAGATTGCGAGCTTGCTTAACAGGTAAATTTACGCAACCGTGGCTAACTGGAGTCCCAAAACGATTATGCCAGTAAGCGCCGTGGATGGCGTAGCCTCTGTAGAAATACATTGTGTAAGGAACGTCAGGAATATTGTAGCCCCTGCCTCGCATCCGGTGAGTGCGATACTTAGAATTAATCCGAAATCTACCTATGGGTGTAGGGGTTGATCGCTTGCCTCCAGAAATGCGGTATGAATAAACAAGCCTTTTACCTTCCCATGCACGTAAGCGTTGCTCTGACAAGTCAATTTCGATCCAGCGAGGTTGGGATGTTTGCCTGATATTAGATGCAGTGATGCTGTTTTCATTAACTGAAGCGGCTGTTGCTGTAGTAAAGTTGGGTGTACCTGCTAAAGGTGATGACCAAGAAAATAAAGTTGTCACCATCAGGGCCACGCCTGTACAAAAAGTTCCTGAAGAACGAATCTTACCACTGCGAATCCAAGATTGCATTATGCCTCACCTTCTAAACTACGCAAAAATTATGAAGTGAAGTAATTTTCTGGAAAACTACAAATTTCCAGATCGACTACTCGCTTTCTGTTGAGGATTTACGCAATTCATCCGCTAATGCTTTTCAAAACAAGTCCTAAGCTAATCTGCATCCAATTTGCACATTTGTCATTTATCTTTGATTAAATGATGAGTTCAACTAATGACCAATGACTAATGACAAAAGACACCTTTACAAAAAATCTGTCATTTAAATGCCTAAATACAAACTTTCCCCAAATTTATATTTGCATTTTTAATTTCACACAGGAATTGTCAGGATTTACGCTTATTTTTTGGGCAAATCGTTAAATGCCCTCTTCTATATTTTATTTCAAATTCAGTAATTCCGACTCCGAAGATTCCCAGCATAAAATATTGCTGGGAATCACTCAATTGTCTTGATTCGTTGTTATTAATGATTTTGCCTAAATTGCCTTTTGGCTGCTTCACCTACTATTTCTGGATGACTACTGGTGTCCCTATTGATGCCCACTCAAATATCCATTTAGCATGTTTAGGCGCGAGATTTACACAGCCGTGACTGACTGGAGTGCCAAACCTTTTATGCCAGTAAGCACCGTGAATACCGTAGTTACCTTGGTAAAACATCGCATGAGGAACGTTGGGAACGTCGTAGCCCCTTCCCCGCATCCGTGTAGTTTTGAGCTTGGATTGAATATTAAAAGTACCAATAAGAGTGGGAGTAGACTTTTTGCCAGAGGAAATAGCACTTCCATAAACCACTCTGTCACCTTCCCAAGCTATTAACCGTTGCTTTGAAAGATCAATTTGAATCCAGCGCTTATCCGATTTTTGTAATGTCTGGATTGTTCGTGCAATTACTTGATTTTTAGAATTCGCCCAAACTTCACTCGTTCCAGTAGTAGTAAAAACACTTAAGGACAGTGCTGTACCACTGAGGAGTATTTGTAAGCGACGCACCCAGTCAGGATTAATCAGTTTGTTCATTTTAGATACACTCACACTTAAATCATGAAGCCTTGAGAAACTTATCAGTTTTCACCTTTATTCCCCTATCTATTACTTTAATAGACGTGAATTTTTGATGATTTGATTCTAAGTTAACCTAACTGCTGCATCAGCTTTCTTGCCCCAGATGCGATCGCTTCCCAATTTCCCTCTGTGACAAGCTTTTTGGGAAATAATTCACCGCTCAAACCGACAGCGATCGCTCCCGCTTGCAAAAATTCTTGAGCATTTTCGAGAGTCACGCCGCCAGTAGGAATTAAGGGAATCTGACCCAGCGGCCCTTGCAGACTTTTGATATACTCAGCCCCTCCCACTGCTTGCACGGGAAACACTTTTACACAACTAGCGCCCTGATTCCAGGCGGTAACAATTTCTGTAGGAGTCAGCGCTCCTGGGATAATGGGCACATCTTTTTCTTGTGCTGCTTGAATCATTGCGGGGTCAACGTGGGGTGTGAAGAGGAATTGCGCCCCAGATGCGATCGCTTCTTGTAGCTGTTGCACATTGAATAGCGTACCAGTGCCAATAGTACAGGCTGGTAATTCTGAGCGTAGTTGACTGATCAATTCCCCAGCGCGTGAGCTATTCCAGGTAATCTCAATTAACTGCATTCCCCCAGATGCTACAGCCATTGCCATTTGCTGTCCCGCTTCGATTTGAGAGGCGCGGATGACTGCGATCGCACGATGTTTTTGTAATTGTGATAACCAAATTTGATTAAGCATTTTGACTGGGAATTAGGGATTGGGGATTAGGGATCATGGATTGGGATAATATCAAGCAAATTTTCCCACTCACCAGTCCCTATTCCCCAATACAAGCGTGACATAGTAGCAGCGACCGGCTCTTAAACTTGCTTCTTGTATCAAGCAAGTTATGAGATTTTGCATATAAACAACAAAAAGTCTGTCCAGTTACCGTTACATTACTTTAGAGACAGTCTTTGAAAACTCAGCTTAATTCTTCTAGTAGAGGAGAGAGCTAATTAAAAATGCATATACTGCAATTACCAAGCAATAGTTTGATAAGCCCCTAGTTGAAGACCTACTAGGAGCTTTTTTTTATTAATTATCTAACTCAATGGGAGCACATATGAAAAAACCTAGTTGCAATTAAACTATTCCTTATGGATATTAATGATTAATTCTGATGGTAGATGGAATCAAAAGACTAAGATTGGTAATATGTATTTGTGAGTGAAAAACGTTTACCAATTTAATAACAATGAATATTCTTGCTTGGATTGTTTTAGGTCTAATTGCTGGTGCGATCGCAAAAGCTATCTACCCCGGTCATCAAGGTGGCGGAATTCTGGGAACAATCTTACTAGGAATCATCGGTGCTTTTGTTGGCGGTAGTTTAGGCATATTCTTCAGTACAGGAACGTTAAGTTTAGCAGCTCCGAGTCTTAGTATTCCTGGTATTGCAGTAGCAGTTCTAGGTGCAATTGTTGCAGTTTTCCTGTGGAACTTATTAACTCGCCGCAGTGCTGTATAAAAGCAAGTTGCGTACAATGAATGAGGGGAATTTAGAAAATTCATTTAACTATTGTGAATTAAATCAAAAAAAAATAGCGCCACCTTTATAACAGGCTGGCGCTATTTTTTTGATTATTGATAATAATCTAATATATATTGTGCGATCGCTAAGTGTAAATTTTTCTTAAAATTCTTAATCAGTTCTAAGAATTCTTATACCAGCTTCTCTCTCAATGTAATCTGCTAAGTTAATAAAATCTTCACGCGGGTAACATCTTCCGCCAACCAGATCAAATGCTAATCTACTGACAGGATTTTCTGGATTTTCGAGTATATGTATACCCCAGTAGTAAAGGAATTCTCATTAATGCCAATGCTGTTTAATGCAGTAGTATGTAATACAGTATACTCTAACAAAATCAGTCCTAAGTGTATGGTTGATTTATAGATGTAACATGAATTACTAACTCCCATCTTTTAAAGAAATAGAATCTACAGTTTTCATGAAATTTTCAATAAGTTGCACTGGTCGCTACACACAAAGCGATAATGTTTCGTTAAGCTGTAAGCGCTATGATTAAAGTTTATTAAACGTCTTATGCATTGGTTGTTATCTGGGCCGTTGAGTATAGAGAAATTGACGGTTAACATTGCAGGATTGCCTGTATCGTTACAAGGTAAGAAACTGGTGCAGTTGTCAGATTTTCACTACGATGGTTTGCGGCTGTCGGAAGATATGTTAGAAAAAGCGATCGCAGTTACTAACGAAGCTAAACCAGATTTAATTTTATTAACTGGTGACTACGTAACTGACGATCCTACGCCGATTCACCAACTGATACTTCGACTAAAACATCTACAAAGTCACAGTGGTATCTATGCTGTTCTTGGCAATCACGATATACATTACAAACCCGCAAAAGCAGAAGTTACAAATGCCCTTACTAGCATTGGAATTCACGTCCTTTGGAACGAAATTGCCTATCCACTAGGTAAAGAATTGCCACTTGTTGGACTGGCGGATAGTTGGTCACGGGAATTTCAACCCGCACCAGTCATGAATCAACTAAACCCCGACACACCCTGCATCGTTTTATCCCACAACCCAGATACTGCGGAGATACTGCAAGAATGGCGAGTTGATTTACAATTATCTGGTCATACTCACGGTGGTCAAATCGTGATTCCCGGACTTGGCCCGGCGGCATTGGTTTATAGCAAGATTGCAAAAAAAATGCCCCTAGCAGTGCGCCGTCGAGTGCCATTTTTGGAAGTAAATGTTTCTGTAGTCAACCATTGGGAATGGGCACAGGGTTTTCATCGGGTAGGAAAAAATCAGCTATATGTCAATCGTGGTTTGGGAACTTACCTCCCAGGACGCTTATTTTGCCGCCCAGAAGTTACTATAATCACCCTACAAGGTGAGTAAGTAATTAAAATTTCAAAATTAAAGAACGCCATCACAGCAGGTTTTCTAGCTAAAGAATCCCTGCAAATTAAAGCAAGGTTTTTTAGTTTAGCTTTAAGATTTCAGCTAATTAGTTAATTATATTTGGAGTATATGACATAAATTATTGCAGTTTATCCAGTTACATTTTGATTTTTGGTAAGCTGTAAGCGCTGGTATGAGGAGTATCGGTTGCCTTATGCATTGGTTATTTACGGGACATTTAAGAGTAGATAAAATAACGGTTAAGATTGCGGAACTTCCAGCATCTTTACAGGGTACAACGTTAGTGCAGTTGTCGGATTTTCACTACGATGGTTTGCGGCTGTCGGAAGATATGTTAGAAAAAGCAATCGCACTTACTAATGAAGCTGAACCAGATTTAATTTTATTAACTGGTGACTACGTAACTGACGATCCGACACCAATTCACCAATTGGTGCTTCGACTCAAACATCTGCAAAGCCGCTGTGGTATCTACGCCGTACTTGGTAATCACGATATCTATTACAGCCACTCAAAAGCAGAAGTGACACAGGCGTTAACTAGCATTGGTGTGCATGTGCTTTGGAACGAAATCGCCTATCCACTAGGAACAGAATTACCATTGGTAGGACTAGCTGATTATTGGTCACGGGAATTTCAACCCGCACCAGTCATGAATCAACTAGATTCTGTTATACCCCGCATTGTTTTATCCCATAACCCAGATACAGCCAAGATATTGCAACAATGGCGCGTAGATTTGCAACTATCTGGTCATACTCACGGTGGTCACATTGTAATTCCAGGTATTGGCCCTTTAGTACTCTATTATAAAAAACTACTCAAACAAATTCCCAAAAAATTGCGGCGTTGGGTAACATTTTTCCTGGGAGACTGTTCTAAAGTGGTGCGATATTGGGAGTGGGCGCAAGGCTTTCACCAAGTAGAAGAAAATCAACTATATGTCAATCGGGGTTTAGGAACTTATAAACCAGGACGTTTATTTTGTCCGCCAGAAGTTACTGTAATTACCTTAGTTAGTCATTAACAATTCTAAACTTTTTAATTTACTCAAAGCAGAAACCGCCGGAAGCTACGATGGATAAATATCAGCAGCTTGGGGCGGTTTCTTGAAGATTGGAGAATTCAGAAGTAAGTAACTCGACTAAGGTGGACAGTATTCGCGATCGCTATACTCAGAATTGCACATCCTAACATTCCAACTAGGCAGGCATTTTCTGGCAGTGCGTTTTAAAACCTCCAAAACAACTCATTGAACTTAAGGCGAAACATATTCAATGGATGCCACAACTTCAGAGCGATCGCAAGAATATTAGAGCAGGAGGTACAGGCTCTAACTTGAAAGTTTTTGGTAACTTTTAACCTGTTTGTACCCTGCTCTTAATCTAGCATCATGTTTGTTTAGCTACAAGATGTGTTTACCAAACTTGAATACCATTAATTTATCGCAACAATTCAGAAATATTGCTTAAGAATATTCCCACTTGGTAGATGTTGGCGTTAATGCCAGCATTATCAAGTGGGCTGAAAGTCCAGAAGCCGTTATTGAGCAGAACCCCCTGTAGTAGTATCATCTGCGGTAGAAGAACCACTATTAGATGTACTGTTTGGCTGATCTACGCCTTGAGGTGGAGTGGTTTTAGAGGTATCACTTTTCGTACCTGGAGCGACAGTATTAGAAGTCTCGTTCTGCGAACTAGGAGTAATACTAGTTGGACTCGTCGCCGGACTTTGTGTTGCTTTCGGGCTTGGCTGGATTGCAGAAGGCGCTTTTTCTGCCGCAGGCTGCTGAGGTGGAATAGTAATGTTAATATCTGGTTGGCGAGGTGCAGATGGAGGTATAACCTGCTGTTGTGGAACAGGGACAGGAACAGGTACTTCCCTGATTGTTTCGATTATCTTCGTTTGTGGTTGAGGCGAAGCACTAGGAGTTGGACTACTATTATTCGGTACAGGAACCACGACCGGCACAGTCGTTTCAACCGCAGCGTTATTACGTTGGTTAAAGTACCAGACTCCACCTACAATCAAACTAACTAGGGAAGTAACAATAATACCCAACAGCAAACCACGACTAGCATTTTCATTGTCACGCTCGGCTAAATCAGCTTGCTGGTAGCTACGCTCAGTATTTCGACCTTGTACGTAACCGTTACTGTAAGAGTTGGGATTAGCTGTGCTGTTCTTGACTGTTTCAGTAGTTCGCGTCAAGTCAGTGTGAATATTACCATTAGCATCAGTGTAAGATTCTTGTTTAACTTCACTGTTTTTGCTTTCACGTTCATTGGGAATAGACATAAATATTGATTTAACTCCTCGATATGATTTTGAAAAATTAAAGCTTTGTAAGAACAAGAGGTTTTAATGAGCTTAAGAATTTATGTTGCTGATAAATATTGAGTTTTATTTGCTACCCAATTGTTGGTAACTATCAGAATAACCTCTGAGATCAGACAAGTGGCTCTATCTCTAGGGAGTTAATACTTCATCAAAAGAAAGTTAATACTTAATCAAAAGAAAGAGTATCCCAAAGATGGATGTTATTAAACTGTCAGGTGATGCATTGATAAAAAATTTAGTAATTTGCTTCAATTATCTAATTAAAGCATTCACTTTTTATCTCCTACGCCGATTTAGGCGCAGTAAACTTTTTATCCTTTGACAAAATCTTTCGACCAAAGGTCTAGGTTTTGATACATATCTAGGCGATCGCGATGTACGCACAGCCTGTGGATTTTTTAACTCTTCTTCTATTTGTGCAGCTTTATTTAAATCGGAAGCGGCTCTATATTCGTATCCCAGTTGAGAGCAAACTAGCCCACGGTATTTATATGCGTCAACATAGTGAGGATTAAGACGAATTGCGTGGGTAAAATCTGCGATCGCATCCTCATACCTTCCTTCCGTGGCATTCTCTACTCCTAAAGTATAGAAAGTTTCTGCATCCCACCGATTGACAGATATTTTTGTGGGATTTTTAGGCGAAGATGAAGATGGATTTTCAGGAATGGGAGGTTCGGATAGACTTTCAGATTTGAGCTTATTGTAAGCTGCGTTAATTGATTTGATTTTTTCCTCAGCTTCCTGTTTTTGCTTTTGCTCAAAAAAGCGATCGGGATGCCAAATTTTTACCAGTTGACGGTAAGCTCGCTTTACTTGTGCTTGTGATGCACCGGGTTCCAGCCCAAGAATTTCATAAGCATGATTGATATCGAGGTCATCGCGCATACTGAAAAAATCGGCAACTATATAGATATATGTTAACTATTCCCCTAAATCTCCTCCAATCAACCCAAACGCCCCATTCTGGTTATCACTGGGATGGTAGTAGTCGCCGCTTTTTTGAAGGCTGGTATTACCGCGTTACTTTACCGGAAATTGGGCAAACATTCGCCTTTATGTACTCCATTGAAGATCCCATCGGCGGTCAACCCCACAGTGGTGGTGCAGCCCAAGTTCTTGGCCCAGATGATGAGTATTTATGCCGAACTTTTCCTGATGTGAAGAAATTTTGGGGTAGTCGGGATGTCCTGGGTTTAGGTCATTGGGGTAAAACAGATTTGCAAATTTCTCCTCTATACCTGCTCCCAGCAGAGTTTGAGCATCATGTTCAAGAGGGATATCAAGCCACAGCCACCTTAAATCAGGGAATAATTTGCGATCGCGCCACCAATAATTATTGCCGTTGGGAGTATGAAATTCAACCAGTATACGGTTGGGGTAATCAAAATAGCATTCAGCAATCAACCGCAGGCTGGCTGTCATTCTCGCAGATTTTTGAACCCGGATGGCAGATTTTGATGGCTCACGGTTTAGCCAGTGGAAAGATTGACTGGAATGGCAAAATCTACGAATTCACCAACGCCCCAGCCTACGGCGAGAAAAATTGGGGTGGTGCTTTTCCCCAAAAATGGTTTTGGCTAAATTGTAATTGCTTTGAGGGCGAACCCGACTTAGCGCTAACTGCTGGCGGTGGACGGCGCGGTGTGCTGTGGTGGATGGAATCTGTAGCGATGATTGGGTTGCACTATCAAGGCAAGTTTTATGAATTTGTTCCCTGGAATTCACAAGTAGATTGGGAAATTCAGCCTTGGGGTAGATGGCAAATGAAAGCTACCAATTCTAATTATGAAATTGAGTTGACAGGAACCACAGATTTACCTGGAACACCTCTGCGTGCGCCTACAGAGGATGGTTTAAGATACTGTTGCCGAGACACCATGCAAGGAAAGTTAAATTTAGAGTTACGAGAACTAAATGGGAGAAAATCTCAAATAATCTTGAAAGCAGAAAGTTTTCTTTGTGGTTTAGAAGTAGGCGGCGGCTCTTGGGATGATTGTTGGCAGTCTCGCTAAAACTACTGCTATAATTATATATGCTTCGTAGTTGGGGTTGTAGCTCAGTTGGATAGAGCGGACGCCTCCTAAGCGTCAGGTCGTGCGTTCGAGCCGCACCAGTCCCGTAACTGAAGAAATCCCTAAGACCTTGACTAATAGCAGGTAATAGGGATTTTTTTACATAATATCATCTACCAGCACTGTCCCTCCCTCACAAAAATCGATGCTGAGATGATAATCTTCCAGGAGTGCTGTGCCAATTAGGGGACGACGACCCATCGCTAAAACCGGGATCACACGTTCTGTGCCATTCCACAAGATAGTGGCTTGATGAACATTGGTTATGATACGAGAATTGTCCGCAAGATTCGCTTTGATTGGCGCAACGTAAGGCAAATCCATATCTGTGACTACCGTAGATGGCAAGGTTAAAAACCCTTCAAATCCGGTATCGACAACACATTCAATTTCTACTTCTGCACGCCCCAAACGACAAATAGTGATACTTATACATGCCTGAAGCCTAACAACTGTCCCATGTATCACTGTGCTGTCCTAACCAACGTACCACCGACTGCATAAACAGCATCATAGCCAATTCGCTCTGTCCAAATGATTGCGTTTGGCTGTTTAGCTTGCAGCCGATGACAAGCCACAATTAAATCGTCATCTATTTCGTAATCACCTGTAGTGATATTGATTGCAATAATTTTGCCGATATTTTCTTCTGTTTCGACTTGGGTATGGATACTCTGCTGGTAAAGTTTTTCGCCACGTTGAGCAATTTCTTCGCGGTTGAGGTTGGGATAATGCATAGAAGCAACCTTTTCTGTATCCGATTTCTGATTCCATCTTAGAACAAAATCGAAAGCCCAAAACAGGCTCTATTTGGGAATATAGGTAAACTTCATCGCCCAGAGGCTAAGGTTCTAGAGCGTTTATTTATTTTTGTGTATAGGGGTTTAGAAAGCGATCGCTTCTCCAATTCTAAGAGCGATCGCGCATTAAACTAGTGGCAAGAAGACGACTAGAATAAATTTCTGGCGTTGCTAATCAGCGACTCATTGCAAAAATCTGTTCAGCCGTTAAGGAAATGTTCGGAAACAATCTAGAATCAATTCGATCCTGCCCTCGAAACACCTTTGGGGGTAAATACTCTCCATCTTCAAGTTGGTAGATTGTAATGGTTGGCTGCTTGGGAGAGCCAATGAACCGAATGCCACCAAAAGCAGCATAGTCCACAATGATGTACTCGAAAACGCCCAAGTCCTCATATTCAGCAAGTTTTGTCAGATAGTCGTCCTTCCAGTTGTTGCTAACGACCTCAATGATTCCGGGTGGTGGAATATATGCAGCAGCGGAACTAGAGCTAGTTTTCATCCTCTGCCATTCAACTCTTGCAAATATGACAATATCTGCTTTCCGGCTTTTTTCCTTTCCTCCTGGCGCTGTTTTGAGCCGAACCTGCTTGGACTGGCGCGACACGTAAGGCAGGTCATTTTCTTGGCAGTGATTTTCTAAGTAGGTACACAGTCGCTCGATCAAATCCTCATGATTTGCATTTGGTTCTGATAATGGCACGGGAATCCCATCCAATAGCTCAAACTCTCTGTCTGAACCATTGTCCCAGGCAAGAAACTCTTCAAAAGTCAGTGGTTGTGTGACGGTTGCGTACATCGCCCTCGCTCCCTTGCTGACGGATACTTCACTCAATACTACCAAGATGTACAGCTTTGTCTATGGCTTCAATCATCCCATAGGTCTTGGATGGACACACCTTTCTAAAAGTTTTTGTGTCTTTCCTAACAAATTATATGCAATAATACCTGATGTGATATCACCATCCAGATTATCGTAGAAGTACGAAGAATGAGCATCTTCTGCTCCAATAACCATTGCCATATCTGATTGACCCATATTGTTTAATGTTTTCTCCATCTTGTTTGCATACTGCCACACATAATGATCGCAGAATAATAAATCTGAGCTAATTTCATCTTCTATGGCAGCTTTCAGAGGATAAGCAATTAAGTCAGAGGAATGAATTATATTTACCCATCTTAACTTCTGCAATCCAGCAGTTTCTTCTTTATCAGAGTTTTTAAAATAATAATTGATAACCGAGAAATCAATATCTAGCATTTGCTTAAGGAATAAGAGAGGAGAACCCAGTGTCGTAATGCTAGCTAAATTTAACAGATTTAGTTTCTCACGAAAAATAAAAGCTGGATCATCATTGTCTAAAGTATCTGAAAAAATGAGATCCCAAAGAATAAAACTACCTAGAGAATGAGCAATCAAATGAATTTCTTGTTGATCTGAGTGGTCATTTAAGAACTGACTCAGTTGTTCAACGATAGTTTTACGTATTGCTTTACCGCGATCGGGATTTTGATAGATTAAAAAATCACCTAAAAAATTACTGATGATCTCATTTCTTCGTTTTTTGTATCTGTAAATATCATCATACGAACTTTTATATTCTTTATGGTGTTCACAAACTCTAGAAAAATCTTTTTCAATACATCCAATAGTTTGATGTTTCTTATTGTTGAATAAGTTTCCCCAAAAACTTGAGTAAAAGTTTGCAGGGGTTGCTAGTTTTTTGTGGATTTTTTTTATGAGTACGTCAGCATATCTAGAATTATGAGTGTTGACACCGTGGATAAAGAATACAAGCATACTTATGAGTAATTACAGTTATAACTGCTAGAAATTGTACTGTTATATATTTCCCCATAACCAACCTCAAATCACTGCGCTATAGAACAATTGTTATTTGATGTTGAGCCGTACAAATTTCGGGGAACACTAAACTTGAAACCCCAATAAGTCTGTTATATCAGTATTTACTAGAGGATATAGTATGGATGAATTCGTAAGGAAAGCAGCTGGAATAGGTTTGCCTGCAATTGTACTTATAATTACGATGGCTACTACAGGTCTTACCGGAGCTGCTGCTATTACAGCAGCTTTAGCAATATTGGGGCCAGGAGGGATGATAGGTGGTATAGTTCTGCTGGGAATAATAGGCTTGGCAGCTGATATGTTATCTAAGTTTGGCCTAGAGACATTGTTAATAGCCATCTATAGACAGCGCCTACAAAACGGGGAAACTCGTAACAATATCTGCCAAGAAATTAACTGGCTACCGATCTCTGGAGATTTAAAGCGCAGGCTTAGAGAAGAATTTGGGTGCTAATTGCTTTAAGTAAGCGATATTTGTTAGTGAGTATCGCCCCATCTGCTAAATTAAGGAGAGCTTTTGGTAATGCGATCGCCTATGAAAGACCCATCACACAAATGCTACTCATCCTCTTTCACATTGGCAGAATAGCGCAAATAATCCCTTACGCAATTTAAATTAACGATTTGAATGGGAACAAAATCTCCATCACCTACTAGAACACAAGGCGCGTTCGCCCCTGGCGTTGGCGGAGCGATCGCTTTTCATTAGCTTCTGATTAGTCTGCAAATAATCTTGCAGCAAATCGCAACCCCGTGCTAGTAATTTTTCCAGTTGGATATCTGCCAAATTCTGGAAAATCACTGTACCATTACCACTACCCGCAGCCAGAGTCTTACCATCAGGACTGAAACTCACGCTGGTTAACTCTTGCTTATCACCTTTTAAAGCAATCAGTAACGTCCCTTCTCGGTTCCAAATCCTCACTTTGTCATCACTGCTAGCTGCTAGAGTCTTGCCATCGGGGCTAAAACTGACACTGATGAAACTATCGCCATCGCCCGCGAGATTGTTTAACAGTTTCCCATCTCGGCTCCAAATCTTCACCGTGCTATCAATGCTAACTGAGGCAATGCTTTGACCATCAGGCGACCAAGCAACCCCATTTACCCGGCGACTATGACCAGTTAATGTGTATAGTAATTTACCCTCTACACTCCAGACTTTCACGTTTTTATCATCACTGGCTGAGGCTAACAATTTACCATCAGGGCTAAAACTTACCCAATTCACTGCATCTTGATGTTCTTGCAGGGTGTTAAGTAATATACCGTCTCGACTCCAAAGTTTTACCGTTTTATCTTTACTAGCCGAAGCAATTACTTGACCATTAGGCGACCAAGCAACACCCAAGACGGTATCATTATGACCCTGTAAGGTGTTGAGCAGTTTACCGTTGCGGCTCCAAAGCTTCACTGTTTTATCTTTACTAGCCGAAGCGATCGCTTTACCATCAGGGCTGAAACTAACTCCCCAAACTTGACCTTGATGCCCCGTAAGACTACGGATAAGCTTACCCTCTCGATTGAAAAGTTTTACAGTTTTGTCTCGACTGGCTGCGGCTAAGGTACGACCTCCAGGGCTAAAACTGATGCTAGTCACCCAGTCATTATTATCAACTTTGGGCTTTCGCAGTAACACATCGTCCCAATGCCAAAGTTTAATAGTTTTGTCCCGACTTGCAGAAGCAAGGGTACGGCCGTCTGGGCTAAAACTGACGCTATTAACCCAATTATTATGTCCCTTCAGAGTGCCGAGCGACACACCTTCAGAATTCCAGAGTTTGATTGTCTCGTCGGTACTTGCGGAAGCGATCGTTTTACTGTCGGAGCTAAAACTGACGCTGGTAACTCCAGCGCTATGCCCCGATAAGGTTCGCAGTAGCTTACCTTCCAAATTCCACAGTTTGATTGTCTGGTCTAAACTAGCAGAAGCAATAATTTTCCCATCGGGCGACCAAGCTACACTTTTAACTGCATCATCATGTAAAAGCAAGGTTTTGAGCAGCTTACCATCGCGATTCCAAAATTTTACCGTCTTGTCAGCACTCCCGGAAGCAATGGTTTGCCCATCAGGTGACCAAACAACGCTTAAAACTGCACCATCATGTCCCTCCAAAGTTTTGAGCAGTTTGTTATCTCGACTCCACAGTTTCACTGTCTTGTC
The DNA here is from genome assembly GCF_015714705.1 of Nostoc sp. NZL. Classification (NCBI taxonomy): domain Bacteria; kingdom Bacillati; phylum Cyanobacteriota; class Cyanophyceae; order Nostocales; family Nostocaceae; genus Nostoc; species Nostoc sp. NZL. The sequence goes on from NZ_WBKL01000201.1 coordinate 13,870, forward strand.
TGTACTCGCGGAGGCAATAATCTGACCATCTGGGCTGAAACTGGCACTATTCACTACACCTTGATGCCCTAATAGGTTAGCAAGCAGTTGACCCTCTCGACTCCAAAGTTTTACGGTCTTGTCTTGGCTGGCGGAAGCAACGATTTGACTATCTGGGCTGAAACTGACGCTATTAACTACATCTTCATGCCCCGATAACGTTTTGACCAAGCTACCATCGGGATGCCAAAGTTTAATTGTAGTATCCGCACTGGCTGAGGCAATTAAAGAGCGATGGCTCTGCCAACCCCAAGGGGGAACGCTGCTAAATGTAGCACTATTTACCCCAGATATATGCCCATCGAAACGATTATATTCTCTCAACCCAGAAACTGCTTGATAGAGAGCCGTCTGTACTTGCTCTCTTGTATAGGAATCTACCCAAATTGCTTGTTGTAATTTTCTCCCCGCTTTTAAACCTTCTTTTAAAGAATCAATACCTTTTTGCGAGGCAAAGAGGGCTTCACTGGATGCACTGAGGGTTTTAATTTCGCTATCTACTGCTGTCACTATGGAAATACTTAAACCCAATATGGCGAGAACGGAAGCAGTAAGTGCAATTTTCAAAGAACGATTTAATTGAGCTTCACTGAGTCTTTGTTTCTTTTGACTTTCTGCGAGTTTTGCTGTTAATTCTTTTTCTTTGAGTTCAGCTCGTAATTGCTCAATTTCTAACTGACTCAACTCTTCGCGCTTGTGTAACTCCCGCAATTCTGTTAATAAGTCCAAACCCTGTTGGGGATGAGGGTCTACCAATTTGAAATGCTGCTTATTTTGGCTAAGTTCACTCTTGAGTCGCTCAATCTCTGCTTGACTCTGTTCTACTTTGTAGCGCAGCTGGTTAAGTTGTACCTGTAAGCTCGATTCTTGTTGTTGCAAATAGCGAATCAAGTCTACTAAATAATCATGAATCAGTTGATAGCGTTCTGGGACATCAGGGAATAGTACCACTAAACCGGAGCGTACTAAAATGTCTAATACTAACTCTAATTTGTCAACATCTTCTAACTCTGCTAGTTGCGCCGCTAACTCAGCACGAGTTTTAAAAGGTCGGTTGTTACTTTCATCTGTTAATAAATATAAGACGAGTAACGCGGCTCGTTCATTTTCTGGGCCGCAGTCTTTGATCAGTTCTTTAAGATATCGTTCGATGAGTTTGTTGGGTCTATATGGCTGATATTCTTCTAGTGTAGTGATTCGTTCATCTTGAATTTGCGCTCCCACAACTTGCAATTCAATGGGGCGGACTTCTCCAAATTCTGTTGATAAATCTTCGATTAAGGCATTGATTAAAGCAGGTTCTAAATTAAACTGCGATCGCTCCGTCAATTTTTTTATAATTGCTTTAGCATATTCTGGCGAAAAATTATTTAACTGGTAGCGAATATGCTTGTCAAGAATATTATTATTAATCGCTTCCAGTGCTGAAACATGTTTAAAGTCTAATAAACGATGTAAATAATCTTCTCGCAAGGAAAGGATAACTTTGACAAAGGGTATATTGAGGCAGTCGCTAATAAATTTATCAAATTCTTGCTTTTGATTGCGATCGCTATAACCAAAGAAAAATTCTTCAAACTGGTCAAAAATTAAGACTGTGATCAGGTGGTTATCAGCATTTTCTTTTAGTTGCTGTAAAATTCTAACGATGGTGATGGGTGTGTCATAGGGCAAAGCTTCCGGTTCAATGACTGCTTCTAGCTTGATATCAGCGTAGATGGCAAGGGATGCATCACTAGACATCGCCTCACTTAAAGATTTCCCTAATTCCCGTGCCCAATCGGTGTAAACTTGCAGCACTACAGGCACGGCTATTTGATCGCCAATGGCTCGGTTTTGCAGTGCTGGAACTAAGCCCGCAGTTACAATAGAACTCTTACCTACCCCTGACTGTCCGTGAATCACCGTCAATTTTTGATCAGCGCGGCTAATTCTGCCAATTAAGTTATTAATATCACGCTCTCGACCAGAAGCCGCAATTTCTAAAGCAACGCTGCTGCTCCCAGAAGATGACATCAATGCTGGGTTTGTCGCCTGTCTTTGGGGTTGCAAGCGCCCTGCACCGATAAAAGCCCGAAAACCGTACTGTTGCTCAACAGAACGCCGTTTCTGCCGAATGTAATAGGCTTCCAGATAGCAACCTTCTTCAAAGTAGAGCGATCGCAGTGTCCGCAATAAGCGAATATAACGATGAGCATCGTATTGATGGGCACTGCTTTCTAACGCTACTGGCAGTTCTTTTGTCGCCTTTTCTAGGTATTCATGAGCGACTTCTAGCTCACCTAAATTTCGCTGCGCTTTCGCTAAAACTAAATAGTAAATTTGTGCCAGTAGTAATGGAAATAAGCAGTTACAAGGGTCATTGTGCTTTTGTGCCTCACCTAATTTCAGCAGTGATACGTGTGCTAATATACTCGCCTGTACCCACCGCGACTGCTGCACAGCCACTTGCGCCAGAAAACCGTAGTCACAAGCTAATTGGATTTGACTACCATAAGTTTGATGCAACTCTAGAGACTTTTGAGCGACAGTCTGTAATTCTTCCCACTCTTGCAGATATTGCAAAACCTCTGCAAGTTGACCAATAAATCCAGCAACTATATCTGAACGCCCAGCCACCTGTAAAATATTCAAGCACTGCTGAAAATAAGATTTAGCTGTGTACCAATGGCGGCGGTTTTCTGTTTGATTTTGTTCTGCTAAACGGCAATAACACAGCCCAATATAAAATAGTAAAACTCCCTGTCGTAGAAGTAGTGGAGATGGGGGAGATGGAGGAGATGGGGAAGAAAATACTTCCTTATCTCCCTCATCTCCTTTATTCTCTATCTCCACTAACTTTTGCCAAACTTGCAAGCTTTGCTGAAAATGGTTTAAAGCTGGATTAATGCGATCGCTAATATAATTATCTAGACCAAAAACAAATTCTAAACTAGCGTGTAATTCTGGTTCTAGGGTAATCCCACGATTGTGTAACTCTCTAATGGCAAAGTGGAGTTCATAGCTATGTTCCCAAACTTGCTCCACAGTGAAATAATGCTTTGCAACTTGAGGAGGTTGGTGTTGTGCAGTATCGGTTGGTAACACCGTAGCAAATAAAGAGTCAGTTTCCTGTTGCAAAAATTGCAACAATGATTGACTTGTCATCTCAAACCGAATCGGTGTAGCCGCCCAACTAGCAAAATCTGGTGCTAAACGCACAACCTTTTGCAACACTTCCTCATTCACCCACAAAATCATCGGAAATGGATGGCGTTTGCGAAATTCATCACGAATATGATTGATAGACCTAAGTAGATCATCGAGTCCATCTACTGACTCTAAACCGAAAATCATCAACGCCGATGGCGGATTATTTTCGGTTAGCAGTTGTAAATGAATACTTGTGTAAAGGCTTCTAGCATTATGCGGCAGAACTACCTTTTGAATGTGGTGTACTCCTGAAGAGAGTTCTTCGAGTCGTTGCAGCATGCGCTCTTGCAAAACTCGATAATTGCAGCACACCAATACCAGGGAGAATTGACCGCTAGAAAGGGCAATTGCTCTCCCCAAACTTCGCAAGGCCCGCTCGTTAGCTGCTCTTATATCTGCTTGTGGGTGTCGTTCAACCATGATTTAAATTTTTCCGTCTCTGCTAAAACTGGGTTGACGGCAAACCAAGCTCCCTGATGATCGCGGTATTCAAATACAAATAAACTTCGCAATAGAGTGTGGTATTCTATATCACCTCTAACTCTTTGCTGTTGCACCACCTGAAAGATTAATTCCCACTCATGAGGGTCGATGGCGTTGGCTCGGTAATCTCGCTGTCTTTGAATCACCAATTCGACACAATCCCGCTCAAAGGGTGGATCTTGTTCTCGCAGACAGTCAAATAGCAAACCTAGCAAGTCGCGTACATGACCACCACTAATCAGGCACAATCTATCTAAGGTTTCTAGAGTATCAAACACTTCTGTAATTAAGCCTAACCGATCGCTAGGCAGAATGTCTGGGAAAGCTCTAGCTAGCACCATTTGCTGCATCATTGCTAGCCCTTGGGTGAAAATTTCCCCAGAGCGCAAACGTACAGGTATCATCGGTAACATTTTTGGTGCGACTCCTCCCCCCAAACGATGCTGAAGTTCGGCGCTATCGTTAGAGAAAGTCAGGGCTAGGGGAATAGTGTAGACTACATGACAATTCAGTTTGCGTAACTGTTCACCTCGCTGAATAAATAAGTATTCTGGTAGCGATCGCCCCGATGGTAAAGGTCGAATTGCGACTCTATCCAAGTTATCAACAATGACCACTAGTCCTTTTTTACCCCTGGTTTTAAGTTCCTTGGTGGCACGTTCTAGCAATTCTTGATTAATTGACTGTAAAATATTTGCTGTTCGCGGTTCTAAATAATCTCTTAACCGCCGCCGCAATTGGGGACTTTCTTTAGTTTTAGCTGTAATTTTGGCAATCCCCACAGACAATTCTGCTTCTACTCCAAGGTCAATTGGCGTTTGCAGAAAATCCACAATTTCACCAAACAGCTTGGTAAAGTAAGCAGGTTTGAGCCTAATTTTCATCGCTTCTAGGCTTTCACTTACTTGACCTGCGATCGCTAACAAAATATCAGTCACATCCACATCTGCCATTTCTAAGACATGGGTAGACTCAAAGTAAACCACATGAAATTGCTGCACTTCCAGTTCAGCTTTCAGCCGCAACAACTCCGTTGATTTTCCACAGCCAAGATGTCCTGTAAATAGTTGACAGGTTGGGACATCCGGCGAGATTCGAGCGATCGTGCGCTGCAAAGCCTCAATGATTTTACCACCCCGCACCGCAGCAAAATCGATATAGTACCTGCGATCGCTGGCATTTCCTATGATTAGAGGTCTGCTCGGATTGCAAGCCTGATAAAATCTTTCTAAATCTAGGAGCATAACTAATCGAGTTCACTCAGGAATAGGGATGATCAAATCTGCTGAATAAATATATTTGATTTTAAGGAATTTATCCCTTAATTTAAGTACATCTCACTCAAAATACTAACTAAATTAGCAGCATTCCGGTTAATTGTTGATCATATATAGGTTAGATGTAGCACATTAAAATACTAATATTTGATTTTAAGTAAGCAGAAATACTTCTATAAGTATAACTAGCAAAAATATCTAATATTTAATAAGGTACTCTTATGAATATTAAAAATAAATAACACAAAAAAAGGTACTGTTGAGTACAATTTCGGGTGTTTTTGAATATAGAGTTCTGTCACAGCAATTTTCAAAGAATTAAACCATATTCTCTGGATTCAAAGTTGTGCATTGGTGTCAACTTAAGGTGAAACCCAGTAAGCGAAAAAGCTTTCTCTCGTTCCCAGCCTCTGGCTGGGAATGCCCACTGTGATGCAAAGCCTCGTTTCTTAGCGGTAGTAACGCAATGAGGTATATTTCTAGGTAGGGGTTTTCCAAGAAATGAAGAAGTAATCTACAAACCCATTGAGTATAAAATTATACGGTCATGCAGCTTATCGGGCAAAATATGCTTCAGGATAGCTCCAATTTTGGCATCTTGTCCAACAAGATAGCGTGTCTTTGGCTGCTTTGCAGTGAGCGCATGGACAACAGACTGAGCGACAATATCCGCAGAAATTCCCTTAGATGCGATAATCTGCATTTTCTTGCGGACAATATTCATCGCCTGTCCGTAAAGATTGTGTGCCGTTTGGGGTAAATCGTGCTGTGCTATTTCAGATTGACTTAGGGACTTTTCCCAGATTGGGGTAGCGATGGAACCAGGTTCAATAATTGAAACCGAGATTCCCCAAGGTCGCAACTCCATGCGCATTACATCAGTGAGTGCTTCCAAGGCAAATTTTGATGCATTGTAAGCGCCCAGGAATGGCGTAGGACTTCTACCAGCAATGGAACCCATATTGACAATTCGACCCCGACTTTGGCGTAATAGACCAAGAAATGCTTGTGTCACTGCTAATTGTCCAGTGACATTAACCTGCATCTGGTGTTGAAATTCTGCGATCGCTAATAATTCTAAGGGGCCTGGAATCGCAATTCCGGCATTATTCACTAAACCTAAAATTCCAGCCCCACCGACTGCATTTGTTACCTTATCAACGGCAGATGCGATCGAATCAGCGTCAGTAACATCTAAAAAAATCGGAACGAGCCTTTGTGATCCTTTCTGTTTAAGTGTTTGAGCATCAATATCTTGACGCACGCCCGCAAAAACAGAGAAGCCCAACTGGTCTAAAAGCAAAGCACACGCTTGACCAATTCCTGTTGATGCTCCTGTAACCACTACTATACGTTGATTTCCTGCTACCATTAACTCTCTCCGTATTATGATGGAATTACTGTAATTATGAATTACGAATTAGTATCAATCTCTGCAAGTACCAGCGCGAAGGCAATCTTCGGTTTGGTCATCTCTAGCCGATATTTGCCACGGAAATTTGTGTGACAGAGTATTTGTGTTGTAAACAATTAGAGCAGTTATTATGGGAAGCTGGTTTTCGACAATTGACACGCCACTACTATAAGTATTGCCTAGTTGAGCATTGTATAAATAAACAGGCAATGCCATCAGTCCAATGCAAATTGTCCGATTCATAAAACCTCAGCTAAAAATTTCCGATTGCGCTATGTATAGATGCCACCTTGATGAACCGGATTTTCAAAACTGAGTATTGGATGTTGATGTTGTGTCAATTTACTCAGCGCTACTAGCCGCAGAGACGTGATTTCTAAATTATCGGTTCCACTCTTTTTTTAGGTTAAGAATTGCCTACAAGATGGCTTACTACTAATTTATGCAAATGCAACCCGAAAAAACAGGACAAAAAACCCACAGCACCCAAAAACATATCTTGCTAGCTCCATTCCCCGGATAAAATAGTTAACAAATGTTGCCTACTAGCTGACTCATGACGCCTTCACAAGACGTAGATACTGTAAATCCCAACATCGACCCCGAAGGATATGGCAACTCAGACACCGATCCTCTGGATGAGTTGCCAGGTGAAGTCGAAATGTCCCTTTTCGACCACCTAGAAGAGTTGCGGCAGCGCATTTTCTATTCGCTGATTGCCGTAGCGGTGGGTATTATTGGTTGTTTCTTTGCCGTTAAGCCGATTGTCCAGCTACTTGAGGTTCCAGCACAAGGAGTAAAATTTCTCCAACTTGCACCCGGAGAATATTTCTTTGTCTCCCTCAAAGTTGCAGCCTACACTGGCTTTGTACTAACGAGTCCTTTTATTCTTTACCAGATTATTCAGTTTGTACTTCCAGGACTGACTCGCCGCGAACGCCGTTTACTGGGGCCTGTGGTTTTGGGTTCGAGTGTGCTGTTTGGGGCGGGGTTGGTATTTGCCTATTTACTCCTTATCCCCGCAGCGTTGAAATTTTTCATTAGCTACGGAGCAGATGTAGTTGAACAACTTTGGTCAATTGATAAGTATTTTGAATTTGTGCTGCTACTGTTATTCAGCACTGGTTTAGCATTTCAAATTCCCATTATCCAACTGTTGCTCGGTAATTTGAACATTGTCTCGTCTGAACAGATGGTTTCTGGTTGGCGTTACGTGATTATGGGAGCAGTGGTTTTAGGAGCCGTCCTTACACCTTCCACTGACCCCCTGACTCAAAGTCTTTTAGCTGGGGCAGTTTTAGGGCTTTATTTCGGTGGTGTTGGACTAGTGAAGCTCACAGGTAAATGATCGTCGCATTTCTCCAATTCAAAATTAAAAAATCTCATCTTGAAACTAAATGAGACAAGTTAGTTATGATGACTTTGAAAAAGTTGAGATTCATGTTGGCAAAGTCATCAAAGTTGAAGAGTTTCCTAAAGCTAAAAAACCAGCTTATAAATTGTGGATAGATTTTGGTGATTTGGGCATTAAAAAATCTAGTGCCCAAATTACTAAACTTTATGAGCAAAAGGAATTAATCAACAGATTAATATTAGCTGTTACTAACTTTCCACCCCGCCAAATAGCCGATTTCATCTCGGAAGTTTTAGTATTAGGAGTGGTTTTAGACGGTGGAGAAGTTGTATTAATTCAGCCAGATAGAGATGTAGCGGTGGGCAAAAGAATTCTATAGCATGTTATGGTACTTGTGGAGAAAAAATCCTGTAATTACTGAGAAATTTATTCACTTTAATGTCATAGCGGGTCATAAGATCCATTCCGAAGAGCGTTCACCCAAATCTAAAGGAATGCTAACAGCTTTGCCGAGCCGGGGGCGATCGCGTGTTTGGGCAATAAAAGTTTGTACTTGTGTTGACCCACCCAAGGCATGAAGATAATTAGCAATACTATCAAGATGCTCCTGGTACTCCGCCTCGCTCAAGGGAAAAGAAGCTTGCTCCAAGTATTTCCACATTACTTGCAAAAATATCTTTCCCTGTGCCCGCCGGAACTGCACATCGTAAGAGTATCCCCACTTATCAAGCAATATCTGACGTAATTCCTGTCCTGTCATAGCTTTTCTCAATCAGATTTTACATTTAGTTATGATGTTAAGTTCCGTGACTCCAGTATGATAAGGATATAAAGAAATGTAATGCTAACAGAAAAGATGCTAAACATATCTTGAAACAAAGAAGTATGGCATCGTTGTGAGCGCTAGCATTTCGACTTAGACAAGAGTTCCTCAAGTACAAGTACTTTTGTCAAAATGCTTAACAAAATACACAAAGAGCGCGTAGATTATGGCTCAATTTTCTGAATCAGCAGACGTGCCCGATATGGGGCGTCGTCAGTTCATGAATCTGCTCACTTTTGGGACTGTCACTGGAGTGGCTCTGGGTGCATTGTATCCCGTTGTCAAGTACTTTATTCCACCCGCAGCTGGTGGTGCTGGTGGCGGTACAACGGCAAAAGACGAGCTAGGTAACGATGTTAGCGTCGCTAAATTTCTAGAAAACCGGAATGCAGGCGATCGCAACCTAGTCCAAGGACTAAAGGGAGATCCCACGTATATTGTGGTAGATAGCAAAGAAGCGATCAAAGATTATGGCATTAATGCCATCTGCACCCACTTAGGTTGTGTCGTCCCCTGGAACGTTGCTGAGAACAAATTTAAATGTCCTTGTCATGGTTCCCAGTATGACGAAACTGGTAAGGTTGTCCGGGGCCCAGCACCTCTGTCTTTGGCTTTGGCTCATACCAAAGTAAACGACGACAAAATTGTTTTGACCCCTTGGACTGAAACCGACTTCCGCACCGGTGATGCACCTTGGTGGAGTTAATAATTTTGTCCTTAGTCTTTAGTCATTCGTCCTTTGTTCAGGGCTTAATGACTAATGACTAATGACCAATGACCAATGACTAATGACTAATTCAATCGTTGCCCTTATTAGAGATGAGAAATGTTTTCATAACAGCGAGGTTAACTCGCAGTGCTAGAGCGATTGTAAAAACATTGCTCATAGCGATCGCTACCGTGACATTTTACTTTACCAGCGATCTAGCCCTTCCCCAATCTGCTGCCGCCTATCCATTTTGGGCACAGCAAACCTATCCCGAAACCCCCCGCGAACCAACCGGGCGGATTGTTTGTGCCAACTGTCACTTAGCGGCCAAGCCTACAGAAGTGGAAGTTCCCCAATCGGTACTACCTGACACTGTATTCAAAGCTGTGGTGAAAATCCCCTACGATATCAGCGCCCAGCAAGTTGGTGCCGATGGTTCTAAGGTTGGCTTGAATGTCGGCGCTGTGCTGATGCTACCTGAAGGCTTTAAGATTGCTCCTGAAGACCGGATTTCTGAGGAACTTAAAGAAGAAATTGGCGACACTCCCTTCCAACCCTACAGCGAAGACAAAGAAAACGTCGTCATCGTCGGCCCCTTACCAGGTGAACAGTATCAGGAAATCGTCTTCCCAGTTCTTTCTCCTAACCCCGCAACCGACAAAAACATCCACTTCGGTAAATATTCAGTTCACGTTGGTGGTAATCGGGGACGCGGACAAGTTTATCCCACTGGCGAAAAGAGCAACAACGCTGTTTACAATGCTTCCGCTACTGGCACAATTACCAAGATTGCCAAAGAAGAAGATGGTGACGGTAATGTGAAATATCTAGTCAACATCCAACCTGAATCTGGTGATGTTGTCGTTGATACGATTCCTTTAGGGCCAGAATTGCTTGTTTCCGAAGGGCAAGCAGTTAAGACTGGTGATGCTTTAACCAGCAACCCGAATGTCGGTGGATTCGGTCAAACAGATGCAGAAATCGTACTGCAAGACGCTTCAAGAGTCAAATGGATGATTGCGTTTATCGCTCTTGTGATGTTGGCTCAAGTTATGCTGGTGCTGAAGAAGAAGCAGGTTGAAAAAGTTCAAGCTGCTGAGATGAATTTCTAAATTCTCTGCTAAATCATTACTTAAGAGACAGGCAACAAGCCTGTCTTTTTTAACTTTATAAGAAAGAATTCAGGAATCAGAATTGAGCATAAATAAAAGGTGTTTTGCACCTACACTAAATGCCGTTCTCACTTCAGTGCATGCAATCCAGTCTGAACCTCACCCCGTATTTGATCTGAATTTTCACATCATGTGGAAAAGTCCACGAAAAACTAACCCCCTTCCCGACCTCTCCCTAACCCTCTCCTACAAGGAGAGGGAAGGGGAAAATTCAAAGTCTCTCTCCGAAAAGGAGAGAGATTTTGAGAGAGGTTTTCCAGATACTCTGAAAAGTTAAGTAGTTTAAATCTCATGCAAACAAGAACCGCTATATTTAGTAGTCTGGATTCTGAATTAGCTTGAGTAAAATTATCTTATGAGAATCTTCATGCTTTATTCTCACCGTTTGCGACTGCCATCAAAATATTTCTATATTCTCATTGCAGTACTAACTTTTGTTTTACTTCTCTGGTTAACTCCTGTCTTTGCTCAAACATTAACTAAAGCTCCGGTTATTTTGGATGGGCAAAAGCTTTTTCAGATCAGCGATTCTGGTCAGTATAGCGCTCAAGATCGGGCAAATTTAATCAATTTACAACTAAAAAATGTGATTCAAACTTCTGAATCTATTCAAGTTAAAATTGAAAAGCGCAACCAGCTACCTACTATTTTGCTGAATGACCGCTATCTGTTAACTGTTACAGAACAAGATTCTGTTCCAGGTAGCACAGTTGATGAGCAGGCAACGATGTGGGCGCAGCAACTTGAAGAAGAGTTACAGCAAGCCCACTTAGAGCGAACTAGAACGTATCTCCAACAAACAACTTTTGTCGCAGTAGCAATTTTATTCATAACTGCCGGATTTAGTTGGCTATTGGGATGGATTAAGCATCACTTTTTCCGAGTAGCATCACAACGCTTAACTACTACCAACGCCATACCTAATTCTGAACCACTTAAAGTATTAGAATTATTTTTAAAATTAGTCTTAGCAAGTATACGTATCGGGCTTTGGGTAAGTGCTGTTCTTTATATCACTAATCTCTTTCCTTTCACTCGTCAATGGAGCTACCAAATTTCAAATATTCTGATTACTAGTTTCACCTCACCTCTTCTGACGTTAGGTAAAAATCCTTATTCTATTACTGAATTAATAATTTTGATTGGTTTGTTGTTCGGCTTAGTTATCTTTGCTGGAACTCTAACCAATTTTTTACGTTCTCGCATTCTATATTTTACTAGAATCAATCGTGGCGCTCAAGAAGCGATTGTAATACTTTTCAAATATGGTGTAATTTTTATTGGCACATTGGTACTGCTACAAATCTGGGGGCTTGACATTAGCTCTTTGACAATTTTAGCAAGTGCTTTAAGCGTTGGAATTGGCTTTGGCTTACAGGATATTGCTAAGAATTTTGGCAGTGGTTTAGTATTAGTATTTGAGCGCCCGATTCAGGTTGGAGATTTTGTGGAAGTTGGCGAATATACCGGTATTGTCGAGCGAATGGGCGCAAGAAGTACCGAGATTCGTACTCTTGACCACGTTTCAATCATTGTACCCAACTCTCGTTTTTTGGAAAAAGAAGTAATCAACTGGAGCCACCGCAACCCGATTTCTCGCCTTCATCTCCCCGTGGGCGTTGCTTATAGTTCAGATCCAAACGCGGTGCAAGCTGCTCTTTTAGAGGCAGCATCTAAGCATCCCAATGTATTGCAGGTTCCTTCTCCTTTAGTGCTTTTTAAAGAGTTTGGTAACAACACCTTAAATTTTGAGTTATTAGTATGGACTGCGGAACCTAATAAACAATTCTTGCTCAAGAGTGATTTATACTACAAGATTTACGAAGTATTACAGCAAAGGCAAATTGAAATTCCTTTTGCTCAGTTAGATTTACATATGCGTTCTGGCACCTTGGAATTTACACCAGAAATGCAGTTAGCTTTAATACAAATGATGAAACGATTGTCAAACAATGAACAACGCATAGATCCAATCAATCAAAGTAAAAATCAAACGTAAATTCAGAATTGCCTCGGAATCTATTTGGGAAACTACTATTTTTTGACGATGGCTACGCCCCGCAGCACCCTTCCCTATGGCGAACCGGAAGCAAGCTACTAGATTTGCACTTTTCTGCATATGTCTAAAATTCATCTCCAATTAAAATAGGCAGATACTTCAACTGATAAGCCTCAAAACAAACACCGTAGAGTTAGGGATTTTTCAGTAAAGCTTAAACAAACTTATAATTTAGATGAATTTAGGTGAAAATATGGTAAGGATAAGTTTGAAAGAACATCAAGTTTATGGGTATTTACCAGTGGAAAAAAAGCTGGGTATTCTTGTTGTCGATGACCATCAATTAATTTTGACTGGTACCCTCGATGTCTTAAATCGTGAGTATCCCAAAGCTTCTATCATTAAAGCTCAGACGGGAAAAGATACACTTTCTCACGTTCAGTGTTACCAGTTTGACCTGATTATGATGGATTTATCAATTCCCGATCGCCAAGGGGAGACAGCAGAAATTGATACCGGAATTAAGCTGTTACAAACTTTGCTCAAAGAATATCCCCATCAGAATTTCATGGTGCAAACTAGTTATGTCAAGGCCTTGATCCGAATCAAACACGAGATTGATAATCATCAAGGTGGGTTTGCGATCGCAGATAAAGGATTACCCGAAAATGAAATGCTGATGCGGGTTAATTTGGCCCTTCAGGGTGCAACTCACACCAAAGACATCAAAACGGGAATCGAACTCAAACCCGAATGGTTGGATGTGTTGCGGTTAGCTTTTGAAGAGAGTTTGACAGATAGAGCGATCGCCGAAAGAATGTATAAATCAGAACGTGCAGTACGCACTTACTGGACGAAGATTCAGGATGTTTTAGGGGTGTATCCTGAAGACTGCAAGCAAAGTGGTAGGAATATGCGAATCCTCACCGAAATTCGTTCCCGTGAAGAAGGCTTAATTGATTAATACGCAAAAAATTAATCTGGAAGCTAGATGAAAAGGAGAATCTGGAATCGCATTTGGAAAGAATTCGGTTTATGGTCGCTGGCTGCACGTCCAGGGATCATGGTGCTGTTGTTGGTAATGTTGATCCGAATAGCTGGAGGAATGCAATCTTGGGAATGGATGCTTCTCGATACGATGTTACGTCTGCGTCCGGTAGAAAAACCTGATGAACGTGTAGTAATTGTGGGTATCGACGAAAAGGATATTGAATGGGTTAAGCAATATCCAATTCCAGATGAAAAGATTGCAGAGTTACTCACCAACCTGGAAACTTATAAACCGCTAGCTATTGGGCTGGATATCTTCAAAAATGCTCCTGTAGAACCTGGTGGCGAACAACTAGCGCAGATATTACGAGCAAATTCTAATATTATTGGTATTGAAAAAATTTTACCACCCGCAGAAACTTCGCCACCCCAGAGCTTGCCACCCGAAGGAGTTGGATTTGTCGATTTACCTAATGATGAGGATAGTAAAAATCGACGCTATTTGTTATATACACCGAATCCTAAGAATATCAATGAAGATAAATATTCTTTAGCATTGCGGTTAATTACTAAATATTTAAAGGCGAAAGGCATTGAGTTGGAAACGGGAAAAAATGACCCGAATACAATAAGATTCCGTGAGATTGAATTACCCCGAATTACCCATAATTTTGGTGGATACGTCAGAGTTGATGATGGGGGATTATCAATTTTAATGAACTTCCGCAACAGTGAGCGACCTTTTAATGTTGTGTCGCTGCGCGATATTCTCAGTCAGAAAGTTGATGCAAGATTGCTGCGCGATCGCATTGTCTTAGTTGGCAACCGCAACATGAGTGCTGGTGATATTTTTTATACTTCTGCTTTGCCTAATTTAAAATTAAGCGGTCAAATTTATGGCATTGACTATCACGCTCATGTCATCAGTCAAATTCTTAGTAGTGTAATAGATAGTCGCACGATGTTGCACAGTTGGGGAGAGTTTGGAGAGTACACATGGATATTTCTTTGGGGTTTTTTGCCGATTATTATCGGACGGCTGACCCAATCTGTGTGGAGAAATTTACTTAGTGTAAGTGTAGCAGTATTTTGTCTGTTTAGCTGCGGGTATATGATGCTGTGGGTGTGGGGTGTATGGATTCCTGTAGCACCTAGTTTTCTGATATTAGCCTTGAATGGGGTAGGTTTGAGTGCTTTTGCATTTTACCAGCATGATAAATTCTTGCGATCGCAAATTAACGAACGTCAAAGTACGATTCAACACACTTTTACTGTAATTCATAATGGCCCTTTGCAAACTCTTGCCTATGGATTAAAGCATCTACGTGCTAAAGATATCCCTTATGAACAACTAGTTGGGCAATTTGAAAAGCTGGATAGGGAAATTCGGGAAATTGGTGAATTTCTCAAACTTGAAGCATTAACCACAGAAGAGAGTTTGCGTTTAGGTAGCGGATTAATACTCGAATTGAACCGACCACTTCACGATTTATTATATGAAGTTTATTCTAGTACGTTAGAACGTAAAGATTTTGAACATTTTAAAACATTAAAAGTAAAAATTCGCAATTTTGACCCAATTGATGATAAATACTTAAGTATAGAAGATAAACGCGGAATATGTCTGTTTTTGGAAGAAGCTCTATGTAATGTTGGTAAACATGCTCAAGGAGTCAAGCGCATTCAAGCATCAGGTGTTTATAGTGCAAGTAAATACAACTTGTGGGTCAAAGATAACGGTTCAGGAATTAAATCAAAGCTAGAAAACAAAGGTACAAAATATTTTAAAATCCTTGCCAAACAATTAGGAGGAGAGTTTCGCCGCGAATCAGTTTCCCCTTGCGGGACTATATGCGAACTTAGTTGGAAACCCATGAAATAATTTCAGCTTTGAGATTTTGATTGATGATTCGTTTCATGCAAAAGTGCAAAAAGTAAGACCTTTAAAAGTTTTAGATAACCATACAATCAACAACATCACCATGAGTCATCAACATTTTGCATTTTGGCGAAATCAGTGCAGACTTACAAGTTTGGTTATGGGCGCGGTTTTTCTCATGACTACAGTCCCAGCATTTGCCCAGTTTAAACCACGCGATCGCAAACCAGCTAGCGGACATTCCCGTGCGGGTGGTTCTCGTGGATGTCCAATTAACGGCGGTATCCCTGTGACACAGCTTGCACCTCAGACATTTATTGGTAAAACCACTTCCACCCGTCCAATGTTAGCTTGGTATATGTCAAGTTCCCAAAATGTGCGATTCCGATTGGCTGAATTTGATTCAACCAACACCCCTAAACAAATTGGCACAGTTAAAGAAATACCCACAACAGTCGGGATTAACAAGCTAGAACTTCCCCTCGATTACCCCGAACTCACAGTGGGTAAAACATATTTATGGCAAATTGCAATTGACTGCGGAAATGACCCGATTGTTAGACGTGCAGAATTTACCGTCATCCCTCCTCAATCACTTGTAAAAAAACAATTTACTAGCATTCCTGAAAGCGTAAATTATTATGCTGAAAATGATTTGTGGTATGAAGCACTCGAAGAAGCATTGAAAGCAACCGATAATGGTAAACTTGGGCAAACTGGGGCAAATTTAGTTAAAGAACTTGCACAGTTTGAAATGCTGACGGGTAACAACGTAGATAAAAAAAATATTCAGCAAAGAATCGAATACCTCCAGAAAATTGCCAGCGAAAGAATATAGCAGTTTTCATTTCGATGTAACACATTTTGACCTCTCTCCAAACCTCTTTCCTAAAAGGAGAGAGGTTTGAATCTTAATCCCCTTCCAACAACAAAAGTTTTCCGCTTCCCTCTCCTCGTAGAAGAGGGTTAGGGAGAGGTAGGGAAGGGGCTGGAGGTTAGGTCTGTATTAAACAACTAAGAACCACTATAGAAATAGTAGGCAGAATAGAAATGGTGAAAATTTGGTGGTTTGCTGTCACGGGATGGCTGGGATGCGTGGGAGCAGTTGCAGTTTCTATTAATCCTGCTTTTGCTCAGTTAACTCCCGATAACAGCCTGGGAAGTGAGCGATCGCAAGTCATTCCTTTTAATCAAAATAATGACATTATCGATGGCGGTGCGGCTCGTGGTACTAACCTATTCCACAGTTTTCAAGATTTTAGCGTTGGTGTTGGCCGAGGCGTTTATTTCGCCAATCCAGAAGGGATAACAAATATATTTTCTCGTGTTACTGGTGGTAACTCATCGAATATTTTCGGGAATTTGGGGGTATTAGGTGATGCAAATTTGACTTTGCTCAATCCTAATGGCATTTTGTTTGGTCAAAATGCCCAGTTAGATATCCAGGGATCGTTTCTGGGGACGACAGCAAATAGTTTAGTCTTTCCTAATGGAGTAGAATTTAGCGCCACAAATCTCCAACCACCGCCGTTGTTGGCTATCAATGTACCAGTTGGCTTACAGTTTGGTTCGCAACCCGGAAGTATTACTAGTCAAGCAGTTCGTAGGTTAAGTGTTGGTACTGGTAGCGCTCTAGCATTTATGGGCGGTGAAATCAACTTGGATGGTAGTTTTTTGTTTACTCAAAATGGACAAGTGAAATTGACAGCAGTCAGTGGAGATACAACCGTTGGGTTGAATGTCAATGGCTCCTCATTGGGTTTTAATTTACCAGAAAATGTCGGACGCGCACCCATCAACTTAACGAATGGTAGCTTCATCGTTGCGAGTGGTAATAGTGCAATTGAACTATTTGGGGGGGAGATTGGGTTAAACGATGTGTTTATTTACGGTAACAATGGTGGCTCAATTGTGGTTGATGCGACTCAATTGAGTTTAGGCAATGACTCTAGCATTGTGAGCGCTACTTTTGGTGCAGTGAAGGGTGGTGATATTCAAATTCAAGCCAGCGATGCAGTAACTCTCGCTAGCAGCAGTTTTATTTCTTCCAACAACTATGCTACGGGTGCGGGTGGTGATGTCACCATCAATGCCGGAAAAATCACAATTACCGGAGATGGAACAGAAAATAGCAGTGGTATCTTGACAGCTAGCAATGATAAAGGCAATGGAGGGAATCTCACCTTAAATGCTACGGAGTCGCTTAACGTCAATGGCGGCTTTATACACGTTAACAATGACGGTGCAGGTAATGGAGGAAACTTGACTGTGCGAACTACAGATGCAGTCAATATCACTGATAACGGCTCTTTAGGGCTATTCGGCCGTGGCTCTGGTTCAACAAGGAATATACAAATTGAAACAGGCACTTTGCGAGTTCAAAATAATTTCTTGGGGGGGGGAGTGACAGCACTTGCATCTGGTGGTGGAAGTGTCGGTTCTATTTCTATTCAGGCTCGAAATGCGGTTGAGGTGACTCAAAGTAATATATATACACTTATTTTTCTTCCACTCGGAAGTACAACTCAAGCAACAGCAGGGGATATCACCATTGAAACCCAGCGACTCAATCTCAAAGATGGGAGTGATATCAGAACGAATACTGATAGCAGCGCAAATGCGGCTAACATTTTGATTAAAGCAAGTGAATATGTAAGAATTAGCGGCAAAAGCTATGTATCAAGCAATACTTATACTGGCTCAGGAAATAGTGGCAATGTAACGATAGAAACGCCTCAACTCTCCCTAACTCAAGGAGGACATATAAACACCTCATCTACTAGGAGCAGTGGTAATGCCGGGAATATTACCATCCGCGCCAAAGATGTAGAATTGGATGGGTTTGTTTTCGTACCTAAAGAACAGTTTTTGGCTGGACTAAATCAAGGTGCTGCGGAAGAATTTTTGTCTGATCCTCTAACACAAGAAATTCTGTCTCGGTTCGGGGGTATTTCTGATATGAGTGACTTATCCTCGGATGTTACTGAAAGTAATGCCGATGTCCGAGGCGGCACAATAACTATTGACACGGAACGGTTGCGGTTGAGTAATGGTGGAAACATATCAACCTCAGTATTAGGGGGACGAGGACAAGGGGGTAATTTGGTGGTTCGTGCCACTGATTCTATTGATATTACTGGGGTTGGTGCAGAACGACTAGATGGTTCATTTGCACCATCAGGTTTATTTGCCGAGGTGCAAACGCGAGGAATTGGTTCTGGGGGCAATATCAGCATCCAAACTCAACTATTAAATGTACAAGAACAATCGCAGATATCATCAGCAACTTTCGGAAATGGAAATGCGGGTAATTTAACTGTACAAGCTGATAACATTAGCCTGATTGGTTCAAACGGTGGGTTGTTCACTGGTATAACATCATCAGTTTACGAAGGGGCTAATGGTAAAGGTGGTGATATAGATATCACTACCAATAATCTTGATATACGTGATGATGCTCAGATTATCTCTGGCAGCCTCGGTACGGGTGACGCTGGAAATATTAAAATTAATGCTAATGTTCTAAAAATTATTGGTAAACTCAGTGCGATCGCTTCTTCAACGAACGCAGGTAATGGTGGTGACATCACTCTCGATATCGCTGATTTATTACTCTTGCGCGGTGGTGCTTTCATATCAACCACCGCAGGTAGAAGCCAAGCTAGTGGCGATGGCGGTAACATCAATATCAACTCTAAATTTATCGTTGCCATCCCTGAAGAAAACTCCGACATTAGGGCTAACGCATACACTGGTTCTGGTGGAAGAGTTCAAATAAATTCGCAAGGTATCTTCGGTATTGAGTCGCGTCCACAGCCAACCGAAAAAAGCGATATTACTGCAAGTTCCGAATTAGGCGTTTCAGGTATAACCGATATTAACGCACCCGATACCACTTCCATTCAAAACAGCTTCACTGGAGCATTTCCAAACGTCATTGATACTAATGCACTCATCGCCAATAGTTGCGTTTTACGCAGTTCCAAGCAAGAGGGTACATTCTTTATTACTGGTTCTGGCGCTTTACGTAATAGTCCGGGGAATGGATTAATTTCAATCTATTCGACTGGTGAGGTGCGTAATGTTGAACCAATATCGTGGACTTGGAAAAAAGGCGATGCAATAGTTGAACCACAAGGGCTTTATCGACTTGCTGATGGACGCTTGGTACTCAGTCGAGAATGTCAGAATAATTCGTAATGACGCTCCTGCGTCGCTAACGCTGCGCTAACGTAATTCGTAATTCGTAATTTTTTGCTGGGGTGTACACACAAACCGATTTATTTTATATAGCAATACGCTTGGGATAAGGGTTATTGGTGTAGATTATTGGTCTTTCAAGACGCGATAAATCGCGTCTCTACATCTGGATTTTGGGCTTTTTGAAGTTTGAAATAACTTATCTTTGTTCCAAATTTCTCCGCCTTGAAAGGGGTAGCCCTATTAATTACGAATTAGCATCACAGCCAATTACCGATCGCAATCATTGGTGCCCAATACGCAGGATTGTCATAGCTAGGATTTATACTTTCGGATTGCGGTAATTTTTTAGCATGAATCATTCTAATTTGGGCTTTTTGCAATGCTTCTGCAATACTCATGCCTGCGTTGCGGTAGTTGGTGTAAAATGTTTCGACTAGTTCGGATGTTGATTGATCGCTGACACTCCACAAAGATGCGATCGCACTTTTAACCCCAACTTGCAATGCAACTCCAGCTAATCCTAGTGTGGCACGGTCGTCGCCAACTGCGGTTTCACATGCAGTCAAGGTGAGTAGTTCGACGCTATCTGATTTACTGTTGAGGTTTCGCAGTGAGTTTTCTAATTGGCTGATGGTAAGTTTTTGGTTTTTACCTGTAACAATAAAGGTGTCTTCAGGAATGATGCCAAATTGAGCGTGGCTAGCTATGTGAACAATGGGATATGTGCTTTTGTCAAGTGTTTTCTGAAAACTTTCGGGGAAAAAGTCTTTATCAATGAGGTCGGTATGATTAGGAAATATACCTTTAACTGCACTAACTTCATCGGGAACAGCAAAAAGTTGGTCAAAATCCTTCCCGTCGATTGTGGCTTTTTCCGTTAAACCCAAAATTAACGCTTTTTGTGTACTGCCATCGCGTGCTTTGGGTGTGGTAAGTCGTAAACTGGGGGTTGTAGCAACTGCGTAGGTTTCGACTAAATATTTCTGTTGTTGACTGTCATAAAGTGCTGCCATTGGGACGCTACGCAAAAACCCATCCTGAATAAATACCAGGGTTTTGACTTTCTCCGGTTTGATATCCTCAGCAAAGGGGCGAATTATCCAATCATAAAGCTGTGCCGCAGTTGTTGTATCGTAGCTAAATTCTTCTTTGCCTTTAATTAATCCTGTGCGAAACTCGGCAATTTTTTTCTGTAGCGCGTCGCTGCTAACTATTTTGTTTGTACCTTCTTGATTGGGGTCTTCAATCCACTTAAATTTAGTTGCCTGATTGGGTAACTGCAATAATATCCCGGTTTTGTCCTTTAAAATTATGGAACTCAAAAACCCAGTATTCTGAAACGCTACACTATTATCCTTGAGGAGTTCGCCCACCTGTTTGGGATTCAAGGCACTTAAAATGCAATCATTACCAAAATAATTCTGTAATTCTGCTAATTTCAAAGCATCGATGGTTTTAACTACTGCCGATAATTCATTGGCGCGTCGTTCATCGGCAATTGCCCCAACTCCTAGCAAATCAAGCCGCGACTGTGCCAATGTCCGGTACAATGGTCGCACAACATCGCGGAAATCAAACTGTACATCCCGTTCGGCGGTCAAAATATCGCTGCGGATATCTTCCAGGGTATCAAATGCTCGTTGATAAGATGCGATCGCTTCTTCTTTTCGCTTCTCTTTATCTAAAATGCGTCCGGCTTGCCACTCCCACAAATACAAGCTATCTTTTGCACTCAACTTGTTGTCTGCTGCAACGATCGCAGCTTGGGTATATTTTAATGCTTTTTCATTCTTTAATGCTTTTTCATTATCTGGGCTACATTCCCAGAAATGGCCCAAAGCACCATTAGAATAAGAAATTAGGCGATTATCTTGTAATTTTTTACTTGTTAATACTGAGTTTTCGAGCAACTTTAATGCTTCGTTGTTAGATAAAACTGGCTGATTTGCACAGTCGGTAAAGGGTGAAGTTCGTTTAGCATCGGGCTGCAAGTATGCTAAATCAATTGCCCCATAGACTTTTGTTGCTGAATCGGGCAAAACTTCGAGAACTTTTAAAGCATTTTTAACGGTTGTGTTAAACTCCTCATCATTAATCAATTTGCTCTTATTTGTCTGGGAATCCAACTGAATTAAATTTAATAATCCCCGCATCTCTGCTAAAGGTTGTTTTTCATTGCGGGCGAACTTTATACTATCCTGAAAATATTGATAAGCTCTGTCGTAGTCTTCTACAGATTGTTTACTAAATTTTTGTTCTTTACTAAAAATACCAGTCTTATTGGCAGAATCAGCTTGTAACTCTCGCAATTGACCGCGACTTTTGTAAGCATTGCCCAAACTATTAAAAACCAAAAATTTATATTCTGGTGCAACTTCTTGTGCTGCATCTAAATATTGAATTGCTTGGTCGTAACTTCCGATTAAGCGATATGCTTCACCGAGAATACCCAAAGCCGCAACTTGACCGCGTTTATCGTTATATTTGGTGGCGATTTGTGCAGCACTTTCTGGAGTGCATTTTATTTGCTGACTTGGTTGATTTTCGTAACTTTTCGGCTTATCTACTAGTTGACCACACAAAAGTGCGATCGCTTTGCGGGGTTGTCCCAAATTGCTGTAAACTTGGGCTAGTTCTGATTGCATTCGTCCTACTTGCTGGATATTTGCTATGGCTCCATAGTCACGAATTGCTGCTGATAGGGATATAATTGCTGCTTTATTTTCTCCTACTTGTTGATAGGCACGCGCCAAATTTTCATTTACAACCGCCGTAACTGACGGATTATTATTATCTTGATTTAATGCCTCTTGCCAATTTTTTATCGCATTAAATAAATTTCCAGCATTATAGTCTTTAATACCTTGCTCAACTAGTGCAGTGACATTTGGAGTTTGTGCAGATACGACTTGTCCAAACGAAAGACATGTTAGTAATGTTGCCAAAAATAATACTTGAATAAATCTGTGATGTCGGTTTGGTTTTTGGTGTTGCTGAGTAGAGAAATAAATTAGCCTCTTGCAGAGGTTTCCGACCTTAAGCAAGATTTGCATCCAGCAACGCATAGAGAGTAACGTTTTGAGATATTTATGTTTGGTTTTCATATTTCTAAACATAGAAAAAATAGGTATTTAGCTTTTATTGTTTAAATTACCAGAAATCAGCAGAAAAAACTGAAGTTTTCAAAAGTGTGCAGTTTTCTGCAATTTATCTCAAACAGCAATTAGACCGACACTGTAGCCAATACAGTTCAGATAAGACCAAAACACTTGTAGAGACGGCGATTTATCGCGTCTCGAAAAACTAGCATCACAACAAAACCCAACAATATCAAGTCTTTATTGAGTCGAGCGATCGCAAAATACAAGCTACTATTGCTATTAATTCGTTAAGCAAATTGAATATTGTGGAATGTATATAATAAAGCCCTCTACTGATATTATTGAATTATGGTCTAACCTCGACTCCTCATAACAGAGAAAAAACATTCATATCAGCAATATTGTGGATTGTCTTTGAATTTCTCCAAGGTAAACTACTTATGAATCAAGCACATCATCCCCAAAAAGCTAGTATTAAAAGTATTATTCCTTTATGCCTAATAACTGCATTCAGCCTTTCCTCGCCAGTCCAGGCACAAATCACACCTGACAACACTCTTGGTACAGAAGCTTCTCAACTCGATCCAAATGTGTTAATTAATGACACACTGGGTGACAAAATTAACGGTGGTGCAACACGCGGTGGCAATCTTTTTCATAGTTTCAGCGAGTTTAATATTGAAGATGGGCAACGTGTGTATTTTGCCAACCCAACTGGAGTAGAAAATATATTAACGCGGGTAACAGGTGGGATTGCATCGAATATTTTCGGGACTTTGGGAGTTGATGGTGCAGCAAATTTGTTTTTGATTAATCCCAATGGGATTTTGTTTGGGGAGAATGCACAGTTAGATGTGCAAGGGAGTTTTGTCGGGACAACAGCCAATGGAGTGCAGTTTGGAAATCAGGGAAATTTTAGTGCAACTAATCCCCAAGCACCACCCTTATTAACCATCAATCCTTCAGCGTTGCTGTTTAACCAACTAAATCAGGGGGGAATCACCAATCAATCCCAAGCACCAGCAGGTATTAATCCTGCTGGTCAAAATGTCACAGGCTTAAGAGTAGCAGATGGTCAGAACTTATTGCTGGTTGGTGGAAATATCAACATCAATGGCGGAGCAATTGGGGCTTACGGTGGGAATATTGAATTGGCGGCTTTAGCTGCACCAGGAACAGTTGGACTGAATATTACAAATAACAATTCGGCTAATTTAGTGATACCCGATGATGTGGAACGTGCAGATGTTTCTTTGAGCAATGGTGCAGAAATCAACGTCCGGGGTGCAGATAGCGGTAACATCAAAATTAATGCGCGAAATGTGAATTTAACAGAGCAAAGCAAACTCAGAGCAGGGATAGATATAGGCTTGGGAACGCCAAACAGTCAAGGTGGAGATGTTGTAATTAATGCTACAGCGACAACAACTCTAACTGAATTGAGCTTTATTGCTAATGTGATAGAAGAAAGAGCTTTTGGTAAATCTGGTGATATTAACATCACTACGGGGTCACTAAACTTAGTCAATAACAGTACATTAAACGCTAGCACTTATGGTCAAGGTAATGCTGGTAGTGTTTTAATCCAAGCAAAGGATGGTATTTCACTTACAGGTGGTGCTGATATTAAAAGTTCTGTTGAACAAGGCGCTGTGGGTAATGGCGGTAGCATTGAAATTCAAACTGGTTCCCTCTCGCTAACAGAAGGTTCGGAAATTAATACCACAATTATCGGACAAGGTAACGGAGGTAATATTGCTATCAACGCCCGCGAAACAATTTCTCTAAATGGGTTTGGTAACGTTAGCAATATATTTAGCCGCATAATTAGTTCTGTCAACCCTTCAGGTGTAGGTAATGGGGGAGACATTCAGTTAACAACTGGGTCACTTGCAGTTACTAATGGCGCTTTTATCACTAGCAGCACTTTGGGCAAAGGAGACGCAGGCAACATCATAATTAATGCCCGCGACACTATCAGCTTTGATAGAGATGCTTTTGCTGACAGTAATGTTTATCCTAGAGCAGTTGGCAATGCTGGAGACATTCAAATTACAACGGGGTCACTTGCATTTACTAATGGCGCTTTTATCGATAGCGGTACTTATGGGCAGGGAAATGCAGGTAACATCACTATTAATGCCCGCGATACAGTTACTTTTGATGGTGTAGGCAGGAATGGTTATTATAGCAGCGCCAATAGTATAGCTTTCTCTAATACGATGCCTACGGCGGGCTACGCCTACGCTAATGGTGGCAATATCCGCATCAACGCTAGAGCATTATTTTTAACCAATGGTGGTCAACTTAATGTGTATAGTGCTGGGCAAGGTAACGCTGGCAGTATCTTTCTTGATACGCGTGATACAGTGATTGTTGATGGTATCGGTAGTAACGGACTTCCCAGTGGTGCAAATTCCTTTGCAATGGAAAGCGGTAATGGCGGAGAAATTCAGGTAAACACTGGAACGCTGTCATTGACAAATGGGGGCAATTTATTCTCTTCTGCGCTGAGAAATGCGGGAAATATCACCATCAATGCCCGTGATGCTGTTATTTTGGATGGTGTAGCTGAGAATGAAATTCCCAGTGGTGTTATTAGTTATCTGAATAGTGGAGGTATCGGCAAGGGAGGAGATATCCAGATAACAACCAACTCTTTAACGGCACGCAATGGCGGAGTAATCGTTTCTAGCACTTTTGCTAAAGGGAATGCAGGCAACATCACAATTAATGCTCGTGATACTGTCACCTTAGATGGGGTTGGTAGTAATGGACTCTTTAGTGGTGTGATAACTAATGTCCCAAATCAAGGTGAGGGTAATGGTGGCAATATTGACATCAATGCTACTTCACTTTCACTTACTAATGGTGCTACACTTGCCACCTCAACTTCTGGACGGGGAGATGCAGGTAATGTCAATCTTCAGGTGACAGGTGCTGTTGATATTGCTGGGGAGAAAAACGGTTTTGCCAGTGGAATTCGCAGTTCTGTTAACACTAGAGCAGTAGGTAATGGAGGTAACATTACTATTGATTCTGGTTCTTTCTCATTACAAGATGGCGCTGAACTTACTGCCTCAACTTCTGGACGGGGAGATGCAGGTAATGTCAATCTTCAGGTGACAGGTGCTGTTGATATTGCTGGGGAGAAAAACAGTTTTACGGCTGGAATTCGCAGTTTTGTTAATACCAGAGCAGTAGGTAATGGAGGTAACATTACTATCGATTCTGATTCTTTCTCATTACGAGATGGCGCTGAACTTAATGCCGCAACTTTTGGACAGGGGAATGCAGGGAATGTGACAGTGCGTGCATCAGATTTTGTTTCCCTTACAGATGCGACCATCTTCAGCACGGTAGAAGCCGGAGGTGTAGGTCAGGGTGGCAACATTGACATCAATGCGACTTCACTCTCACTCACTGATGGCTCTCAACTTGTTACCCCAACTTATGGACAGGGAAATGCGGGAAATATTCGCGTCAATGCAAAAGATGCGGTAACTGTTTCTGGAACTAGTCAAGAAAACGGAGTTTCTACTGCTTTATTTACATTTACTGATTCTACTTCCACAGGCGAAGGTGGCAATATCACTGTAAACACCAATATCTTTCGTGTATCAGACGGTGCTTTACTAGATGCACGCACTAGAAATAATCAAAAGGGTGGTGATGTTACGGTAAATGCAAATGTCTTTGAAGCACTCAACGGCGGACAACTCACCACCACTACCTCAAGCAATGGACGTGCAGGTAAAATTACTGTCAACGCTGACGATAAGCTAATAATTAGCGGTATTGACTCTAATTACAATGACAGAAGTACTAAATTTCCTGGTGGCAGAGTAGCAAATATTGGTGCTAACAGTGGCTTATTTGTCAGTTCCACAGGTTCAGGAATCACAGGCGATATCGAAATCAACTCACCTGAAATCACCTTAGACAACCAAGGCAAACTCAACGCCGAATCTGCATCTGGTAACGGTGGTAACATCAATGTTAACAGCGATTTACTTTTACTTCGTCGTGGCGCTCAAATCTCTACCAACGCAGGGACAGAAGAATTAGGCGGCGATGGCGGTGACATCAATATCAACTCCAAGTTTATCGTTGCAATTCCCGACGAAAACAGCGATATCAGTGCTAACGCCTTTACGGGAACAGGTGGAAACGTCGAAATTAACTCCCAAGGTATCTTTGGTATCGAGTCGCAGACAAAACCAACTGAAAAAAGTGATATTACAGCCAGTTCGGAACAAGGCGTTTCAGGTGTAATCAACATTAACGCACCCGACACCAGTTCTATTCAAAACAGCTTCACCGAATTACCCCCAGTCATCGACACCAACGCACTTATTGCCAATAGTTGCATTTCACGCGGCACAAAGCGACAAGAAAACTCTTTTACTATTACAGGTTCTGGTGCTTTGACCACTAATCGTCCTGGGGTTTTGGTTTCTACCTACACAACTGGTGAGGTTAGAGGTGTGGAAACGACATCCCGTCCTTGGAAAAAAGGCGACCCGATTATTGAACCACAAGGATTGTATCGATTACCCAATGGGCAATTAATCTTGAGTCGAAGTTGTTAAACAGAAATATTGCATATATGGGAAAATCTGGCGTTGCAGTTTTGTGTAAATTGGGACGCACCATCATGCGATCGCACCATACAATTCATGCAACTATATATGCATAAATGGTGAATGCATTACCTAGTCATCTCCCTTAATCTGAGTATTAAAGAAACGGTTGATGTATCGCAAAACAGCAAAAATCATCAATTTATCACCGTTGCTGATGAAATTATCGTTATTTTTTTAACTCAGATTCAGAGGTTGATTATGTTTTATAAACTAGTTCGCAACACAGTTTTAGCAACATCTTTGGCATTCCCGAATTTCAAGCAAACCACTTCGATGGCAATTTTAGTCGCTGGAATTGGATTGTTTGGCATCAAGTCAGTAGATGCGAGACAGGCTTTAGTACAAACACCAGATGTTTCTCAATCTTCATCTTATGCGATCGCGCAACTGGTTGATGCCAATTCTCCGATTTACGGAACTTGGAAGCTAAGATATAGCATTGATGGAATCGTCCATCAAAGCGTCCTGGTAATGAACGGGTATTCTGGAGTGATGAGAACTAGTTATTTTGACTCTAGAATAAATAAAAAGCAGGTTGTAGACCAGGAAATTAGCCTCAAATCTTCTTCTCAAGGATTAGTTTTATTGGGATATAACCCAGTTTATCCTGGAACTTCTAGAAGACACCCTACTTATGCTGCTGATAACTTTCTGTTTTCTGTTGAGCCTGATGGTTCAGTAATAGCGTATACTTGCGATGATCTACGACAATGTTCAACTGTAGATGTGGAAAGGATAGTGTCCCAATCTTAAATAAAGATAGCGTAAACTATCTGTCTTTCAAGTTTCCTGGTGATTAGCGAACTGAGAAGTCAGCGCTTGCGCTATCGCGTATTTTTTTCTGACTGCATTTATTGTCTTATTTATCAAGATTAAAATGACCGAATCGGATCTTGATGATTGCATAAAGGTGTAATCATCAAGCAAACTATTATGGTATTTTAATTAAGTGATAATACTTATTATATATAGGACTATATTTTGATTGTTGAAAACATACTGAGGCGGAAAACCCTGTTTTATCAGGGTTCCATCTTAAATGCAGTTCAGAAATCAGATAATATTCCTGTATCTATTTATTGATGCGATCGCTAAGTTAGTTGGTGGGAATAAACAGAACTATATTACTAAGTATAAATATACCTAAAACCCCTACAAATGACGAATCTTACAAACAATAGATAAACAATGGGTTCCTACCTCCGGTTTCAACAGCTTTTTTTCATCTTATTTTCCTGCATCAGCATCACTCCACTCGCAGTATTTGCACAATCTACACCCCCACCTGGAGTAACAATTCCCCCTGATATTCCAGGGAAAGTGGAAGAAACTATTCCTCAACCATCACCATCACCAACTATTCCTTCCACACCATCTGCACCAACTGACCGCATACTTCCATCACCTCCACAGGAAAATCTACCCGATACTACCTTTCCTAGTGGTGAAAGTTTTTTTGTTAAAGAAATTCAAGTTATAGGCAATTCTGTTTTAGAAGATGAAATCATCAAGTTAAAACAGCCTTTAGAAAATAAAAACATCACATTCGAGCAGTTATTGCAACTGCGATCGCAAATCACCCAACTCTATGTTGATAATGGCTATATCACCAGTGGTGCATTTATTTCCAACAATCAAAATGTCGCTAGCGGTGTCGTGCAAATCCAAGTTGTGGAAGGCGAACTTGAAGGAATTTCAATTTTAGGGTTAGAAAGATTGCAAGCTGCATACGTGCGTTCTCGGATTGCCCGCTTGGCAGGTAAGCCTTTAAACCAAAAACGCCTTGAACAAGCGCTGCAATTATTACAACTTGACCCCGTGATTGAACGAGTCAATGCTGAGTTAACCGCAGGTAGCACTCCCGGAAGCAATATTTTACAGGTGACAATTACCGAATCGCCACCATTCCACGCTGGGGTTGTCTTTGCAAATAACCAATCACCTAGTGTTGGTTCAGAACAAGGGACTGTTTTTATTGCTCACGATAATTTCTTAGGGTTTGGGGATAAATTCAATGCTGAATATGCTGGTAGTGAAGGTTTAGACATTTACAATATCGGTTATTCTATTCCCTTTAACGCCCTAGATGGAACCATTGGTGTCCGCTACAGCAACAGTGCTAGCCGCATTATTGAAAGCGAATTTCGTGACTTGGATATCCGTAGCGAAGCCGAAACCCTTTCTTTTAATGTCCGTCAACCGTTAATCCACACACCAAATAGCGAATTTGCTTTAGGTTTGGCATTCGATTTACGGCGCAGTCAAACCTTCATCCTCAACGATATCCCCTTCTCCTTTACCGAAGGGCCCGAAGATGGGAAATCAAGAGTTACAGTAATCCGCTTTTCGCAAGATTGGTTACAACGTAATGCTAACAGTGTTTTAGCGGCGCGATCGCAATTTAGTTTTGGGATTGATGCTTTTGACGCAACCGTTAACGATAGTGGTACTGACGGGCGTTTTTTCTCTTGGGTGGGACAATTTCAATGGGTACAACGGCTATCTCCCCGCATCTTGATGCTGGCTAAAGTTAACACTCAACTTACTCCTGATTCCTTACTGTCGCTGGAAAAAATTAGCATTGGGGGAGTTGATACAGTGCGCGGCTATAATCAAAATCAACTTGTTGCTGACAATGGGGTAGTTGGAGGTGTGGAAGTTCGTATTCCCCTAGCATCGAATGTGGAAACATTACAGCTAATACCATTTTTTGATATCGGTACAGCTTGGAACAATCGCGGTGTTAATGCCGACCCACAAACCATTGCTAGTCTGGGGTTGGGTTTGAACTGGCAACCTTTTAACGGTTTGGTATTGCGTGCAGACTATGGTATACCATTGATGGGCACAAGCGATCGCGGTAATTCACTGCAAGATAATGGCTTTAATTTTTCAGTCCGCTATCAGCCGTTTTAATATTACCTCCATTTAAATATTTATAATTAACGTAGTTAAGTGAACGTTAAAAGGGCGATTGGAAAACCCGCGGAGGTGGGTTTTAAAGCTCTATTCGTTAAGGGTTAAGTTGACACTACTAAACCTTATGACCAAAATACAAGCCGAACCAAAAACATTTACTTTCGATGAATTTATCGAATGGTATCCAGAAAACTCAGAATTACGCTACGAATTACATCACGGGGTAATTGTTGAGATGCCTAAACCCAGAGGTAAGCATTCCAAATTAACAGGTTCCCTAATTGAAAAATTACTTATAACTATTAGAGAAACAACCAAAAGCGATATTTGGTTTATTCCTAGAGAATCGATTGTTAAACCTAATCGCAATCAGTCAGGTTACGAGCCAGATATCATTGTTCTTAACCAAGAAACTATTAGTAATGAAACACGTTGGGAAAGTGAATCAGTTATTCAAAATGCAACTTCAGTCAAATTAATAGTAGAAGTTGTTAGCACTAATTGGCGTGACGATTACTATGACAAGTTTGGGGATTATGAGGAGATGGGAATTCCCGAATATTGGATTGTAGATTATGCCGGGTTGGGGGGACGTGATTTTATTGGTAACCCTAAACAACCTGCTTTTTTTGTGTGCGAACTAGTTGATGGGGAATATGTCAAAAGGTTATTCAGGGGTAATGATGTAATTGTCTCCCTCACTTTTCCCAAATTCAACCTGACCGCGCAACAAGTTTTTGATTTGTGAACATCGCTAGGTTTAAATCCCCGACTTATATCGTGTTCGGTTAAGTAATTGGGAGGTAAAACTCCGCATATAACGACAAATTTCTCTGTTTTGCCTTCCTTGTAGCAACTTCTGCCTTCCCTGTAGCAGCTTCTGCTTTCACGTTTCCGTGTTTCGCGCAGTCTGTAGCAATTTCTGCTTTGACTTTATTAGAAGCAGACTCGCGTTACAGTTATAGCGCTTCTCGAATGGAAGCAATATAACCCTCTTTTGTCACTCTCCGGAAACTTTTGCCATTTCTGAATTCTAGAGCTTTTGTATAGCAGGCGATCGCGCGATTCTTCTCTAATAACAAATACAAGACCGATTTTTTTCTAATAGTATAGCTTGTATTGATTGCCTCATGAGGCTTCTAGCGATCGCCCTCCCGGAGAGTGACAGAAGAGGGATAAGTAGGTAGACATAATTAAATATAAAATAAACTCCTAGTTTGTAGTGAGCGATTTATCGCTCAAAGCAAGGATTATCAGGACTAAAGCCCTTACTACAAACTTTAAATTTATTTATGCCTAGATACTTACTTTGACCTCTCTCCTAAAAGGCTATACATTAATTAGAACATTCTCGACTCAATAGCAACTGTCCATTATTCAGCCGATATAAACCTTGCGGTTCAATAATCGGATCGCCTTTCTTCCAAGGACGGGATGTAGTTTCTAGACCTCTAACTTCACCAGTTGTGTAGTTAGAAACCAAAACACCAGGACGATTAGTGGTTATTGCACCAGAACCTGTGATAGTAAAAGAGTTTTCTTGCCGCTTTGTGCCGCGTGAAATGCAACTATTGGCGATTAGTGTATTGGTGTCAATGGCTGGGGGTAATTCGGTGAAGCTGTTTTGAAGGGAACTGGTATCGGGTGCGTTAATGTTGATGGCACCTGCAATACCTAGTTCTGAACTGGCTGTAATATCACTTTTTTCGGTTGGTTTTGGGCGTGGCTCAATACCAAAGATACCTTGCGAGTTAATTTCGACTCTTCCACCGAAACCAGTGTATGCATTCGCATTGATGTCGCTATCTTCTTCGGGGCTGGCGACGATGAATTTAGAGTTGATGTTGATATTACCGCCATCGCCACCAGCTTGTGCCCTACCTGCGGTGGTTGAAATTAAACCGCGATCGCGCAAAAATAATAAATCAGCGATGTCCAGGGTGATATTACCACCATTACCTGCATTCGTGAAAGAAGCGATCGCACTGCCTTTACCAATAATTTCCAGAAAATTAGCACTAATTCTAATATCTCCAGCTTCACCTGTACCTATGCTGCCGGAGACAATTTCAGCATTATCACGTACAATCAGGCGATTGGTAGTAATATCTATATCACCACCTTGACCATTAGCCTCTTCATCAACTGATGATAGTAAGCCAGTTGCAAACTCACTATCTGAACCAGTCAGGATAATGTTATCAGCTTGTACCCTTAAATTACCTGCATTTCCATTTCCCTGAGTTGCTGATGATATCTGCGATTCTTCTTGTACATTTAATAGTTGAGTTTTGATGCTGATATTGCCTGCGTTCCCCTTAGCTTCGTCGTCAACCTGAGTTATAACTTTGCTATTTCCACGTAAATCAATTTGATTGGTATTAATCGTAATATTTCCCGCATTACCTTGATTGAATGTAGAAGCAGAAATTTCTCCGTTATTGCTGAGGTTTAAGCGTCCTGTTGTCACGTCAATGCTGCCCCCAGAACCAATTCCCCCAGTTTGCAATTCTGCAAATAAACCTGATGGTGCAAATGAACCATCTAGTCGTTCTGCACCAACCCCAGTAATATCAATAGAATCAGTGGCACGAACCACCAAATTTCCCCCTTGTCCCCGTCCCAGTATCACTGAGGTATCGATGTTTCCACCATTACTCAAGCGCAACCGTTCTGTGTCAATAGTTATTGTGCCACCCCGCGCATCGGTATTACTTCCAGTCACATCCGAGGATAAGTTACTTGTCTCATAAAAACCCCCGAACCGAGACAGAATTTCTTGTGTTAGAGGATCGGACAAAATTTCTTCCGCACCAGCTTGACCTAGTGGAGCCAAGAACTGTTCTTTGGGTACGAAAACAAACCCGTCCAATTCTACATCTTTGGCACGGATGTTAATATTCCCGGCATTACCACTGCTTTGAGTGGATGTGGTGTCTATATGTCCTCCTTGACTGACAGTGACTCGCGGTGTTTCAATCGTTACATTACCTCCATTTCCTGAGCCAGAAAATGTACTGCTTGATACATAGCTAGAGAAACCGCTAATCTCTACGTATTCACTAGCTTTAATAAAAATGTTAGCTGCATTTGCACTGCTAAAAGTATCCGTACTTATATAACCCGCATCTTTGAGATTGAGTCGCTGGGTTTCAATGGTGATATCCCCTGCTGTTGCTTGAGTTGTACTTCCGCGTGGTGTAACAAAAATACCTGTAGATATTTTACTTTGAGTCACTTCAACCGCATTCCGAGCCTGAATGGAAATAGAACCGACACTTCCACCACCAGATGTAAGTGCTGTCACTCCCCCTTGGAGAAAATTGTTTTGAACTCGGAAAGTACCCGTTTCAATCCGCAGATTACCTGTTGAACCTGAACTAATGCTGAAGAGTCCTAAAGAAGCTTGGTTAGTTATATTGACAGCATCTCTAGCTCGCACTGTCAAGTTCCCTGCATTCCCTGCACCTCCAGATGTAACAGAGGTAAAGCCACCATTGATGTTAACCGACTCAGTAGCATTTAAAGTCAGGTTCCCTCCATTGCCTTTACCACGACTCAATGCAGAGAGAATACCGCTATTTTCTGCTATTCCATCTCCGGTAATTGTAATTTTTCCGGCATTGATAGTAATATCACCACCCACACCTGTAGCTTTATCGGTGCTAATAGATAAAATCTGACTGCTGTTAGCGAGAGTTACTGCATCGCTGGCTTGAATTTGAATATCACCACCCTTCGCTGCACCAGAAGTAGCACTCTGAATTGCAGCACCGTTATCCAAACTAAGTTGAGTCGCATCAACAACAATTGAGCCGCCATTGCTACCAAAAAGAAACGAATCGTTTAGCCCAATTTCACCGCCAAATAGTTCAATTGCACTATTGCCACTTGCAATGATGAAGCTACTATTCGTTAAGTTGATGGGTGCGCGTCCGAAATTTTCTGGAAACTGAAAACCCAATGAGGAACCATTGACATTTAGCCCAATATTTGCATCTCCACTAACTGCTCCTAATTTCACTTGTCCATTTTCAGTAGATAAAATACTACCATCCAAGGTAATTTCACCACCCATAAGTGCTAGGGTGCTACCAGAGCCAACATTCAAACCACTAATAATATTTCCTTGTGAATCCCGAATCAATGCTTGGCTAGTAATACTTCCAGGTTGCGAACCAAACTGCAAGCCAACAGGTACATTGATAGCTAATAACGGCGGTGCTTGGGGATTTGTGGCGCTAAATTCTATCCCATTGGGAAAGACTAAACTATTTGCTGTCGTTCCCAAAAAAGAACCATCCACATCTAAACTGGCATTTTTTCCAAACACAATGCCATTGGGATTTATCAAGAATAAATTTGGACTAGAATTACCAAATGTGCCCAGTCTCCCCAAAATTTCTGAAGGTTTATTACCTGTCACCCGTGCCAAAATATTCTGAATATCTGCGTTAGGACTGAAAAAATAACCCCCACGTCCCTCACTGATATTAAATTCTTGAAAGCTGTGAAAAAGATTGATTTGGCGAGTTGCACCACCAGTAATGACTTCAATTGGTTGCCCCCGAAAGTTGTCTATAACTTGAGATGACTCAGCCCCAAGTGTGTTATCAGGCACGATATTGCTTTGCTGTGCCTGGGTTTCGCTAGTGACAAGACTTACACTTAAGCAGCCCAGCAACCCTGCCAATCCGAACTGCAAACACCTGTTTAAACCGTATTTGATCGTCATTGGGTGCGATTTTATATAGATTACTTGAGTATCTAATAGAACTGCACCTTTAGATAATAAATCAGCGAATCTTCGTTAATTATGCAGTTTACTGCAATGGAGCGATCGCTATTTCTCAATAACTAAAAACTCATCGCTTCACAATACAACAGGCTAAATTGCAATACAGTTTTCTGCACTATTACATGCATGATGATGCAAATCACGATGCAAGTTTGAGTATCGTGATTTGCATAAAAGCTGAAGGATTAATTTCTGTAATTTCTTTACTGTGTGAATTAACAAAGATTTTAAGCGTCAAAAAATAGCAATCAAGTCTGAGTCATTAAAAATCAGCACTCCAGCTTATTTGACTAATTTCTCAGCATCTAAATATTTCTACAATTCAAGAGACAAACTTATGCCTACTTTTCCTACCGATCCCTTATTTCCGTATCAATGGTATCTCTACAACAACGGTCAACTCGGTGGTACTCCTGGTATGGATCTTAACGTAGTTAATGTTTGGGATGACTATACAGGGCGCGGTGTTGTTGTCGGTGTTTTCGAGGGGGGTGGAGTTGAATACAACCATCCTGATTTAGCTCGAAATTACAATACTTCCATAGACTATGATGGCGTTACCAACAGTGGTAATCCTTATCCTCTAACTGGAGAAAGCGGTCATGCTACTTCTGTTGCAGGCGTTATTGGTGGAACTGCTGGAAATGGCATTGGTGGTGTGGGTGTAGCCTATGGCTCTACCTTAGCTTCCTTCCGGTTTAATTACGGAAATTCTGATAGCCAGATTAGGGCTTTGCAGCGCTTACGCAATGTTGATGTCGCCAATAATAGCTGGGGTAGCACGTCAATCTTTGGGGCTAATTTTCTCAATCCTGCATATACTCCAGTAGCCCAAGCTATTCAGGATGCTGCCCAGTTTGGGCGTAATGGATTAGGAACTGCAATAGTTTGGTCAGCTGGAAATAGTCGTGAAGAAGGTTTGAATACCAATTACTCTAACTATTCCAACTCCCGTTACGTCATTACTGTAGCGGCACTCGAAGATGATGGTACAGCATCTTATTACAGCACTCCTGGAGCTTCTATTCTTGTATCAGCTTTTGGCAGTGGGGTTCCTGGCAGTATTGTGACTACAGATCGCCAAGGATATGAAGGCGATGCTATTGGAGACTATACTGGGGAGTTTAATGGTACTTCTGCTGCTGCACCTGAAATTTCTGGGGTAGTTGCTCTGATGCTAGAAGCCAATCGCAACTTAGGTTATCGAGATATCCAAGAAATCCTTGCCTATTCTGCTCGTCAAAACGATCCTAATAATTACGGGGGGTACCCATACATTTGGCAATACAACGGCGCTAAAAACTGGAATGGCGGAGGTTTACACGTCAGTCACAACTATGGATTTGGCTTAGTAGATGCTCATGCTGCTGTGCGTTTGGCAGAAACTTGGCAGAAACAGAGTCGATTTGACAATGAGCAGCGTCTTTCTTTTAGTTCAGGTAATTTAGGCTGGGCAATCCCGGATAACAATAACACAGGAATTAGCAGTACTTTTACTGTAGGCGGGGGTTTAGATATTGATTTTGTTGAAGTAGAACTCAATGTCACTCATCCCTATCGAGGGGATTTGGTTGTTTCCCTCATTTCTCCAAGTGGAGTTGAGAGTCTTCTGGTTTATCAACCAGGCAATAAGGAGGATGAGGGAGATAATATTGTGTTTAAACTTTCCAGTACACAACACTGGGGAGAAAGCAGTGCTGGCAACTGGACACTCAGAATAAAGGATCTAGGCCCTACAGATATCGGCATTTTAAACAGTTGGAAATTAAATTTATATGGGGATGCAGATACAGCCAACGACACTTATTTCTACACTAATGAGTATGGCATCTATGGCCCAACTACGCTAAGTGACAGTTCTGGTACTGATACAATTAATGCTGCGGCAATTACTTCTAATTCTTACCTCAACCTGAATCCAGGTTCTACAAGTATCCTCGAAGGAACTAACTTAATTATTAGTACAGGAACTACCATCGAAAATGCCTTTACTGGCGATGGTAACGACACAATTATTGGAAATAGTGCTGCTAACGTTTTGTCTGCTGGTAGGGGCAATGATACTCTTGATGGTGGCGCGGGTAATGATACTCTCAAAGGTGGTAGAGGGAATGATACCTATATAGTTAATAGCTCTGGAGATGTCGTTATCGAAAACGCTAATGAAGGTACAGACACGCTTCGGTCATCTGTTACTTATACTCTGGGTGCTAATGTAGAGAATCTAACTCTCACAGGTACAGCTGCAATCAATGGCACTGGTAACAGTCTCAATAATGTGATTACGGGTAACAGCGGCAACAATAACCTCAATGGTGGCGTTGGCAATGACACACTCAATGGTGGTGCTGGTAATGATACGCTCTACGGTGGTGCTGGCAATGACATTTTGAACGGTGGTGCTGGCAATAACACACTCTACGGTGGTACTGGCAACGATCGCTATATATTCAACAGTGATAATTATATAAGTATTACTGAATACGTTGGTGAAGGTGTAGACACAGTTGAGTCTGCCTACAGCTTTAACTTAGGTGCTGCTGATCTTGAAAACCTTGTTCTCACAGGCACAGCTGCTATTAACGGCACTGGTAACAGTCTCAATAATGTGATTACGGGTAACAGCGGCAACAATAACCTCAATGGTGG